>DASPIV010000134.1:0-4381 GCA_035628955.1 Bordetella sp. | reverse complement strand
CGGCGCCATACTGGACACTTCACGACACGCCTTTTTGTTGCGCAACTGCAACGCCCCACGAGCGCAGGAGGCCATATGCAAGTGCTGATCAATATCGATGTCGATGATCTGGACCGGGCCATCCAGTTCTATCGCGAGGCCTTCGGCCTGGAAGTCACGCGCCGCTTCGGCGGCGACGGCGCCGAACTGCAGGGTGCCGGCGCGCCGATCTACCTGTTGCGCAAGCCCCAGGGCTCGCGCCCGGCCGGCACGGTGGCCGGCGGCCGCGACTATGCGCGCCACTGGACTCCCGTACATCTGGATTTCGTGGTGGATGATGTCGACAACGCAGTCAGCACCGCGGTGGCGGCGGGGGCCATACTAGAGGATCCGCCCCACACCCATGCCTGGGGGCGCATCGCCCACCTGTGCGACCCCTTCGGCCACGGCTTGTGCATCATGCAATTCGTGGGCCAGGGCTACGACGCGATTTCCACGGTAGAGAACAACCCGCCATGAATACCGCCAAGCTGGCCTATTGCGCCGTTACCGAACACGATTTCGATACGCTGGCCGACCTGCGGGCCATCGCCATGCGGCCCAGCCTGGAACGCCTGGGCCGCTACGACCCGCAACGCTCGCGCGAGCGGCTGCGCGCCACTTTCATGCCGGCGTGCACCCGGGCCATCGAACTGGATGGGCGGCGTATCGGCTTCTACACCCTGCGCAGCCTTGACGGCGCATTGCGGCTGGACCATCTGTATTTGCTGCCGGCGGAATGCGGCCGCGGCCTGGGCAGCCGCGTCATGGCGCACATTATCGGCCAGGCGCAGGCCGCAGGCCTGCCCTTGCGAGTGGGCGCGCTGCGCGACAGCGATTCGAACCGCTTCTACCTGCGCCACGGTTTCGTGCAGACCGGCGAAACCGAATGGGATATCGAATACCAGCGCGATCACCCGCGGCCGCAGCCGGCCGGGTGATCAGGTGCGCGGCAGCGTGACGCCGCGCTGGCCTTGGTATTTTCCGCCACGGTCGCGGTACGAGGTCTCGCACACTTCGTCGCTTTCCAGGAACAGCATCTGCGCGCAGCCTTCGCCGGCGTAGATCTTGGCGGGCAGCGGCGTGGTGTTGGAAAACTCGAGCGTGACATGCCCTTCCCATTCGGGTTCGAGCGGCGTGACGTTGACGATGATGCCGCAACGCGCGTAGGTGCTCTTGCCCAGGCATATGGTCAGTACGCTGCGCGGGATGCGGAAATATTCCACCGTGCGCGCCAGCGCGAACGAGTTGGGCGGGATGATGCAGACGTCGCCCTTGAAATCGACGAACGATTTCTCGTCGAACTGCTTGGGATCGACAATGGTGGAATTGATGTTGGTGAAGATCTTGAATTCGTCGGCGCAGCGCACGTCGTAGCCATAGCTGCTGGTGCCATAGCTGACGATACGGCCGCCATTGGCGGTACGGACCTGGCCGGGCTCGAAGGGTTCGATCATGCCGGCGTCGGCCGCGGTGCGGCGGATCCAGCGGTCGCTTTTGATGCTCATGGTGAGGGTGCCCAGGTTGATTGTCGGCTATTTTATCGTCTTGCCGGGCCAGGCCAACGCGGTGCGGCATCAAGCCCGGACGGTTCAGTCCGCAAAGAAGGTGCGATATACCAGGGCGATGCCGTTGATGGTACCCCCCTTCAGGTCCAGTGACAGGTTGCGCGACAGCCGGTAGCTGGCCCGGCCCACGGTTTCCGACCCGGACATGGCCTGCTCTACGCTGAGCGTGATGCCATTGGCGAAGTGCTTGCTGGCCACCAGGAACTGGGTGGCCAGGTCGCTGTTGCTGTCCAGGTTGACCTGGCTGGCCACCGTGCGGTTGGGCAGCAGGCTGCCCGAACTGCCGATGGTGCCCGAACGGATGCTGATCTCGTCCAGCCCGAATTGCCGGTAGAACGGCTGCCCGCCGCCCAGCAGCGCGGTGCCCACCGACAACAGCAGGGCCGCGTCGCTGCCGCCCTCGTCGGGCCCGCGCCCCAGGATCAGCCACGACAGTTTCTCGACATCGCTGACCTCGGGATACGACACCAGGTCGATGCGGGGACGTTGCGCCGTGCCGCTGACCCTGACACCGGCCTCGACCTGGTCGCCCGTGCGCAGGGCCTCGATATCGAGCAAGGGGTTGTCCAGCCGGCCCTGGAAAGTAAGGGTGCCGCGGCGCAGGCGCAGCCGTTGCCCATAAGCCTCGATACCTCCGCCGCGCGTGCGCAGCGCGCCCACGCCGGTCAGGCGGCCATCGGCCATGTTGATTTCGATGGAGCCCAGCAGGCCGGCGTCCAGCCCCATGCCCGTAATGTAGAAACGGGGCCCCATGTCGAACTTCAGGTTCATGCTCATCTGCATGGGCGATTCGCGGGCCTGCTCGTCTTCGCCCGCCCGGATCACGCGCACGTCGTCGTCCAGGCTGGGCACGCCTTGCAGGATTTCCAGGCTGAACCACCCCGCATCGGCGGTGAGATCGCCGGTAATCGATATGCGCGGCAGCTGGGCATTGATATCGACCGTGCCCGACACCATCGCGTAGCGGTCGGAACGCTGCAGGGCCGGAAAACGGTGCAGTTTCAGGTGTACCGCCCCTTGCGCCTGCAGCAAGTCCCATTGGCCGGTGGCCTCGACGTAGCCATTCTTGGCATCGGGATTGCGGGTGATCCATTCGCGCGTGCGCCATTCATCGGGCATGACGCGCAGCGAGGCCGGAAACCGCAGCGAATCCAGTACTACCCGGGTACCTTCCAGGTGCGCCGCCAGGGTGCCGTCGATAAGACGCACCCCGTCGTCGATGCGCACCACGCGCAGCGCGTCTCCGCGTATCGTGCCGGAGGTATCCCAGGTACCGCCGGGCGTGCCCTGCGCACTGACGTTGGCCTGCAATTTGCCGCGCACTTCCATGGTGTCGCCGACGAACAGGTCGATCCACGTCAGGTCGGCAATATCGGCATTCAGGTTGACGCGCATGGGCCGTGCGGTATCCAGGGCCAGCGAGCCATCGGGTCGCGTAACCAGGGCGGCCGAGCCCGTGCCGGACAAGGCCCCCATTTTCTGCGTGCGCACGTCCAACGTCGCATCCACACGGGTGCTGCTGCCCCCGGCAGGCTTGGCCACCAGGTCCAGCACCAGATTGGTCAGCCCCAGCGGAATGGGCGGATCGCCCGGAATGCGCAGGTCGCCATCGCGGCGCGCGACGCGGGCCCGGCCCGACAGGGTGCCAGCGAATCGCAGATCCCATGAGACATCCAGGGCGATGCGACGCTGGCCATCGGGCACCTGCGAATTGACGCGCTGCTGCCGTTGCGCCGCACGCGCCGCCGCCTGCGGATCGGTGGCCTGCATGATCTGGCGCAGCATTGAACGGCTGATGACCAGATTGTCGGCCCGGCCGGCCGTTTCCCAGCGGCCCGGGCCGCCACGCGCGCCCTGGTGGGCGATCAGCACGCGCTGCTTGTCGGGCAGGGTCAGCGTCAACTGCGTGGCGCCGGCCTGCCATTGCCAACGCGGTGCGGACGCATCAGGCACGAACGACAGCGTCATGGGCTGCAGGGCGGCGGTGAAATTCATCGAGCTGGCCGTCAGACGTTCGATCCGGCCGCGCCAGCCGGGCAAGCCGCCTTCGGCTTCGTTGTTCTGCCCGGGCCCCCAGCCGCCCGCGAAAGCGATCTCGGCCCGCATGGGCGCGCGGCCCAGCGTATCGGCGCGGGTATCGGCGGGGGTATAGCGGGCCTGGAACTGGCCGCGGTGCCGCTCCAGGCGCCCATCCAGCCTGCCCTGCAAGGTCGCGCCTCCAGGCAGATCGGGCCAGAAGGCATCCAGCCGCGGCGTATTCGCATCCAGGGTCAGTACACCATCGCCCTGGCTGAGCTGGCCCTGCGCGCGCACGCGGTTGGGACCGAGCCTCAGGTCGAGTAGCAGATCGCGCAATTCGAAACCCGCCAGAGGATCGGGCGACCCGGCAGCCCCGCTGGGCTGGGTCTGGGGTGGCGCCGCAGGCAAGGCCGCCAGGCGTCCGTTCAAGGTGCCGGACAGGGCCTGGCGGTTCCAGCGGCTGCCTGAGGCAATAGTGGCCTGGACGTCGGCCTGCCGCAGATCGTATGCGCCCGCGACTTGCGCATCGACCGCCATGCGCGCGCTCAGCAAGGCCGGCGGAATCGTATCTCCCAGCAGGTGCTCCAGGTTCAGGCGCTCGGCGTCCAGCGTTGCCACTACCCGGTCGACGCCGGGTAACAAGGGTTGTGGCTGGCGGTCCAGCGTCGCCACCAGGCCGGACTTGTCGGCCAGCCTCAGGTTGAGGTTGGCGGTGCGTACCGGGAAGGGCTCGCCGAACGCCAGGCCGGCCCGCGCCAGCAGCGTCAGCGCGCCGT
>DASPIV010000133.1:0-2208 GCA_035628955.1 Bordetella sp. | reverse complement strand
ACCCACACCAGCGGGGAAAAGACGCGCACCAGAATGCGCATGGGGCCGATTACCGCCAGGGCGAAACGCTCGGGCTCGGCCATGCCCGCCTGCTTGGGAATGAGATCGGTCAGGATAATGAACAACGAGGTGACCAGCACGAACGAAGCCAGGAAACCCAGCGACGCGGCCATGTCTGGCGTCAGCCAATTGCCCAGGAAGCCTGCGATGGCAGGGCTGAAAATCCCTTCACCGACAATGCCGCCCAATATCGCCAACGCGTTGACCCCGATCTGTATGGCTGTGAAGTAAAGGCCCGGCTGCTGCTGCACGCGCAAGACTTCTTCGGCCCGCGCGTCGCCCGCTTCGGCCAACTGTCGCAAACGCAAGCGGCGCGATGCCGCGATGGCGATCTCGGCAATAGAGAAAAACGCCGCGGCAATAAGCAGCGCCAGCAGCAGCAATAGGTTCTGGCCTAGCGTCATCAGCAAGGGCGGGCGCGATACAGCCCGCGACAGTGGCTCAAGTTACAGATTCTACGCGGGCCGCCGTGCCGACACCACCAGCCAGCGGCCGTACAGGGCCTGGGGGCTGCCGGCCTGCCGCCAATATTCGTGCTCGGCCGCGGTTTCGGCCGTGCGCTGACGCGAACGGTAATACAGGCGCGACGGCCAGCCCACCAGGTGCTCGGTGAAATGCTTGGGCTTGGGTTCGTCGATGTCGTGCATCGCGATGTCGGTATAGCCCTCGTGCGCCAGGAACAGGTGCAATTGCGGAAACGACCAAGGCACATAGGTGACGTAGTCGCCACGCTGTTTGCGCACCATGGGGGCAAAACCGTGATGAAAGCCGCGCAACAGGTATCTCATGCGCGACCCTGACCGCCACGTATTGGGCGTGGTGATGATCAGCTTCCCGCCGGGACGCAGCGCCTGGAAGGCACCGTGCAGCATCAGGCCGGGGTTGCGCAGCAGGTGAATGGCTTCGCCGCACACGATGGCATCGTAGCCACCCGTGCCGGCCAGGGGCGTGTCCAGGTCGTGCTCGCGTACCTGGCGATACGGCAGCGAGGCGGCGGGAAATTCCCACAGGCCCAGGCCGTCGAGCGCATCCAGATCCAGCTGGCCGGCGGCCATCGCCTGGCCCAGCCAGCCCGAACCGCACGGCATGTCCAATACCACCCGGGCGCCGTGTTGGCGCAGAATGGACAGAACTACCGGGTAATAAGGCTTGATGTCCATGCTTGGCAGAGGGCCAGAAATCTTACAGATTCCTGAATGCTACCAAGCCTATATGACAGGGCAAGGATCTTGGACCGGCCGCGAAACAACGCCGCGGCCGACCGGGCACCCTCAGGCCACGGCCACCGGGATCTTGCCGATGCGGGCCTGCCATTCTTGCGGCCCGGTGGTATGCACCGACGTGCCCTGCGCGTCGACTGCCACCGTTACCGGCATGTCTTTCACGTCGAACTCGTAGATGGCTTCCATGCCCAGGTCTTCGAAAGCCAGCACGCGGGCCTGGCGGATAGCCTTGGACACCAGGTAGGCGGCGCCGCCCACGGCCATCAGGTAGGCCGATTTGTGCTTGCGGATGGCCTCGATGGCGACCGGGCCGCGCTCGGACTTGCCTATCATGGCGATAAGGCCGGTCCGGGCCAGCATCATGTCGGTGAATTTGTCCATGCGGGTGGACGTGGTGGGGCCAGCCGGGCCAACCACTTCGTCGCGCACCGGATCGACCGGGCCCACGTAGTAGATGACGCGGTTGGTGAAGTCCACCGGCAGCGATTCACCCTTGGCCAACATGTCCTGGATGCGCTTGTGCGCGGCGTCGCGCCCGGTAAGCATCTTGCCCGACAGCAGCAGGGTCTGGCCGGGTTTCCAACTGGCCACTTCTTCGGGGGTCAGCGTGTTCAGATCGACCTGCCTGGACTTGTTGTAGTCGGGGGCCCAGTGCACTTCGGGCCACTCTGACAGCGACGGCGGATCCAGGCGCGCGGGGCCCGAACCGTCGAGCACGAAATGGGCGTGGCGCGTGGCGGCGCAGTTGGGGATCATGGCTACCGGCTTGGAAGCCGCGTGCGTTGGAAAAGTGCTGATCTTGACGTCCAGCACGGTGGTCAGGCCACCCAGGCCCTGGGCGCCGATGCCCAGCGCGTTGACCTTCTCGTACAGCTCGATGCGCAGTTCTTCCAGCTTGTTCTGCGGGCCACGGGCCAGCAGTTCG
>DASPIV010000132.1:0-12450 GCA_035628955.1 Bordetella sp. | reverse complement strand
TGCGCGGGCTGATCGTTGAACTGGCTGTTGACCAGGTTCAGCGAGTCGCCGCGCAATTCCGAATAGCCCATGGCCTGGCGTACCAAGTTCGTCAGCTTGGTCAGCTCCTCTTCAGGCAGGGGCTGAGGGTCGCCGCTGTCGTCGGGCAGGTAGTTCACCACGACCGCTACCGACAGGCGCTTGAGCAGACCCACCGGCTGTTTCACATGGCTGATGGTGCGATCGACTTCATAGTTGATGGTGGCGTCGCTGCGATTATTGCTGGGCAGGCGTGCCGCCGCCTCGGTGGCCGTGGCTTGCGGGGTGTTCTGGCCCTGGCCGGGCGCCACGGCCTGTGGCGCAGCGGGCGGGTTGACGATAGGGGCCTGGGCGGCCGCCGGCGGCTGGTTGCTGAGCGCGCCGGGTATTCCCTGGGCGGGATCGACGCCGGTTTGCAGCGTATCGCTGACCTGCTTGCTGCGCACCGCTGCCTGGCCGGGATCCTGGTTGGGGCGATAGACCTCGGAGGTTTGCTCACGCCGTGCGAAATCGAGTTCGGCGCTGGCTTGCGCCTGGACGTTGCCCGGCCCGACCAGCGGATTCAGGATCGTGAGAATGCGTTCGACGGTACGTTGCTCGATGTCGCGCCGCAGGCGCGACTGGTCGGCGTCCATGCCCCGCCCTTCGCCCAGGGGGGCCGACAGCAGGCGGCCGTTCTGGTCGACAATGGAAATATTCTCGGCGGTCAGGTCCGGTACGCTGGATGCCACCAGCCAGGCGACTGCCGCCACTTGCGCGTCGCTGAGACTGCGGCCGGGGTACAGGTGCAGCAGCACCGAAGCCGTCGGCGCCTGGCGGTCGCGCACGAACAGCGACTGGCGCGGCAGCGCCAGGTGCACGCGAGCACTCTGCACCGTGTTCATGGCCTCGATCGAACGGGCCAGCTCTCCCTCGAGGCCCCGCTGGTAATTGATCTGCTCGGCGAACTGGCTGGCGCCGAAGCGAGTGTTGTCCAGCAATTCGAAGCCTACCGAGCCGCCGCGCGGCAGACCCTGGCTGGCCAATTGCATGCGGGTGTCGTAGACGCGGTCGGCCGGTACGAGCAGGGCCCGTCCGTCGCCGCTGAACCGGTACGGCACGTTCATTTGCGCCAGCGCGCTGACGATGGCGCCGCCGTCGCGGTCTTCCAGATTGGCAAACAGCACTTTGTAGTCCGGGCCGCGGCTCCACATGGCCAGCACGGCGATGACCGCCACCAGCGCGGCGGCGGCACCCAGCAGCAATGGCTTGGGCAGCGTGCGCACTTTATCCAGTACGGGAAACCTGGCCAGCAATGACGTACCCAGGGCAGCCTGCTGGTTCATCGGGGGCTCCGGCAGGCTGCGCAGAGCGTCAAGGCGTACAACATGGGCGGAAGAGGCAAGTTACGCATGCAACATGCTTGGTATCGGGGGAGCATGGATTATGGCTGTCCCCCATGGCTTCCCAATCGATGAAAACAGCCGGTTTTTGGCGTTACTTGTTCTCTATGTGTCCCGCGTTTTTCAGCCGCCCGGCGGCGGACGGAGCCGGCGACGGGCATGCAGCGAACTATCGGGTGTTTTGCCGGTTATTGCTCGCTATGGATGCGCGCGCCTGCGCGTAGTCTGCAGCCTTGTTCGGTTTTTGGATGCAAGGAAGCCAGGCCATGGCGGTATCGGGTTTGTCAGGTATTGAGAACATGCTGCAGCAGATGCGCGCCGTCGTGCATGCCGCGCAGAACAATGGTGCCCGCGCCAGCGACCTGGCGCCCGTGCCCACCACCTTTGCCGCCGAGCTGCACCGGTCGGTGCAACGCATCTCGGCCGCCCAGACCGCTGCCAGCAACCAGGCCAAGGCCTATGAACTCGGTGCGCCGGATATCTCGCTGAACAACGTGATGATCGACCTGCAGAAGAGTTCGATCGCCTTCCAGACCGCCGTACAGGTGCGTAACCGCCTGGTGGCGGCCTACAAAGAGATTTCTTCGATGTCTGTGTAAAACCGGTCCGGGTTCAGATATCGGCTGGTGTGGACGCCCGCTGATACCAGATCATGTCCGGGAAGCCGGACAGCATGGCTGCACTGCTGTCGGCAAAGTGCATGACCAGTGGGCGGGGTACCCGGAAGCGAATCCCGGCGCCATCCGGCGTGGTGGAGGTGAAATCCAGCATGACTTCATGCAGGGCATGATTGGTGCGCAAATGCGCCTCGAAGAGGTCGAGGTCATGGGGTCGCCAGAAAAAATGCCGCAATTGCCAATCGGGGCCCAATATGCGCGCTTCGCAGGAATGCTGGTCTTGCCCTTTGCTGGTGGCGCAGACGAGCACGCGGCTGTCCGGATGCATCAGTTCGCGCAATACCGAACGGATCTCGTCGGTGCGATTGAGCAGCGCGCCCGTGGCAATGGGATTCATGGCCGAAGCTGTGGGTCAGGGCATTGCAGAGGCAACGGGCGAGCCATCGCCGTCCGGCGAAATGCCGGCTTCAAGGCGATAAAGCCAGGCCAGCAACTCGGCCACGGCAGCATAAAGCTGCGGCGGAATGTGCGCATCCAGGTCCACCTGCATAAGCAGTCCTACAAGCTCGCGCGATTCATGCACATACAGACCGTGCTCGCGCGCAGTACGCACGATGGTGTCGGCGATCTGGCCGTACCCCTTGGCCACGACGCGCGGCGCTGTGTCGTGCTCGCCGTAGCTTAGCGCAACCGCGGCGCCGCGGTGTGGATTGATGGTATCCGGATCGCCGCGGGTCATGGCGGTGTTTCGCCCGGATGTGGCGGGGCCGCGCCAACCGACAGGTGGCTGAGGGTCAGGCCGGCGCGCTGCAGGCCGTCGCGCAGGATTCGAGCGGCGCCGTTGATTTCTCGCGCGCTGCGTGGCGCCACCAGTTGCATGACCAACTGGTCGCCAGCCAGGGTCAGGCGGGCCTCGACCAATCCCAGGCGGGGCAGGTCCAGTGTCAGGCGGGTAGCCCAATGGGTATCGGTGCGGCCAGCGCCTTCGGAGGTGTCCCGGCGGATTTCCCATTCCATGGGCGTGCCGGGCCAGGCCTCGCCCTGCCAGGCCAGCGCCTGATTGGCCAGGATGTCGAGCTGCAGGCGCACCAGTGGCGCGGCGTCGGGGTGTATGCCCGCGGGCGCAGACGATTGCGCACCGGCGGCGTTGGCGCCGTGGCTGCTCCCGACGCCCGCCATGTCGATTGTCGGGGCCGGCGCCGAAAGGCCCGGCCGGCCTTCGCCGGCCGGCGAAGGCGTGGCGGGCGGGCGTGGCAGCGAAGCCTGCGGGGCGCCGCGCAATTGGTCGACGGTACGCTGGCCGAATGCCAGGTCGCTCAGGTGCGATTCATAAAACAGGCCGCTGCCTTGCAGCGCCTGCCGCAAAGCGCCCGCCAGCATGGCGGCGACAGGGGCGTGGCCGGCCATGCGCGCGGCCAGCGCCATGCTCGGCAGTGTGGCGCCGCCGGCCGCGGCCGGATCGGCGCGTGTCACCACAGGTTCGGAACGGGCGCCCACGCCTGCATCCGGCCGCGCCGCTGCGGAAGCGTCGGGCCGTGGCGCGGGCTGCCAGAGCGGCTCTTTGCCCTGGGCAGGCGGCGCCTGGTCGGGATAGAGCGCCAGCAAGGCCAGGATGGTGCGTGCGGTCTGGCCCAGCGTGGTGGGCGCCGACGCCGTCGTGTCGCGGCGCGTTATCAGGTTGCGTGACGCGCGCTCCAGCGCATCGGCGTTCTTGGCGTCGGCAACCGTGTCGCGGCGCTCGCCGCGCGTGCCGGCCAGTTCGACCGGCTGGCGCGGCGTCCGGCCGGTGCCATCCGTCTGGCCGGGGCGTACCGCCTCACCGGGCTGCGTCACCGCGTTCGGGCGGGCGCCGGTAACCAGGTTGGCGTGCGCCGCCATTGTCGTGCCCAGCACGGCATCCAGACGTTGCACCAATACGGTGCCCAGCGCCGATGGGCCGACGCTCATGCGCGCCACCCTTCGGCGCCAAGCGGGCCGTGCGTCAGGCTCATGCGGCCGAGGCCCGCGCGCCGTACGTGGACAGCAGCGATTGCTGGCGCTTCATGCGCCCCAGCAAGTCAGTCAGGCGCGCCATCTGCGGAACGGCCAGGTCGCGCGTGGCGGCATCGTTTTGCAGGATGCGCACCAGCAACCCATACTTGGTTTCGCGCCCCGCGTTGTCCAGCGGCGTCATGGGATCGATGCGGCGCAATTGTTCGACCCATTCGCAATAGCGTTGGCCATGGGCCAGGACCGCGCTCCAGTCGCCCACCTGGGCGGCCGCGAGCATTTCGTCGGTCAGGTTGGCGATTTCCCGGTAGATATCCAGGACAGAGGCGGGCCGGAAGGGGAGCATCATAAGGGTGGGTCTCGCGCAAGAGGCGATACGGCTGCGATGTGGCCGCGAGTCTGGGTCAGGCCGGCACGGGGACGGCCGGAGGATCATTGGCCGCCTGCCACGCTTGCGCCAGTTCCGCCAGCAGGTGATCGGCAGTATCCAACTGCGCCGCATCGCCTTTCAGGTTCGCCAACAGCAAGGTGCGGACGATGTAGTCGTACAAGTTGGCCAGGTTGGCTGCCATTTCGCCGCCGGCCTCCAGGTTCAGGCCCGTTTTCAGGCCTTCGTCCACGATGCGGGTGGCCTTGGAAATGGCCGCGCCACGCTCGGCTATCCGGCCGGCCTGCAGGTGCAGGCGGGCCTGCGCGATGGCAGCACGCGCACCATCGAACAACAGCGTGATCAGTCGTTGCGGGCTTGCACTCAAGACCTGGGTCTCGAGCCCGATATCGGTGTAAGAGCGGGCGGAATAGCCCGCGGGGCGGCGAGCGGCGTAAGTCATGGTCTATGTTCTGTGTGTAGTGGAATCAGCTTTGCTTGGACATGGCGTCGAACTGTTGCGTCAGGTAGCTGCTGATGCCGTTCATTTGCGCTACCAGCGCATCGAGCCGAGTGAACTGCGCACGATAGTTGTCCATGGTCGCCGTGATGGAGACTTTGGTGCGGTCGTATTGGTCTTGCAGCGACTCGACGCTGTCTGCCAGGCCATCGGTGCGCGCCTGGATCGAGCCCTCGGCGCCCAGAATGCCGCCGGTGGCGGTCTTTATCTTTTCCGCCAGGCCGCCCGTACCGCCAAACAGGCGCGACACGTCGGCCGGGTTGTCGGCCAGCACCTTGTCCAGCTTGGCCTGGTCGAGTTCCAGCTTGCCCGTGGTGGGGTTGGTGGTCATGCCGATCTGGCTCAGCGTGCGTACCGCGCCTTCACTTCCCGCGACACGCAGTGCGGCTGCCATGGCGGACTGTATGTTGCGGGTGGTGCTGTCGCCGGTCAGTGCGCTTTGCGATTCGCTGCTGACGTCGAAGGCCGTCAGGTCGCCGATGGTCGACTGCAGGCTGTTGTAGGCATCCACGAACGACTTCACGGCCTTGGAAAGTACGGACGGGTCGCTGGTGACAGATACGTTGATGGACTTGCCGGATTCGGTGGTGGCGGCAAGATCCAGCGTGATGCCGTCGATGGCGTCGCTGATGGTATTCGACTGGCTTTCCACCGCGATGCCGTTGATGGTGATCCGGGCATTCTTGGCGGCTTGCTGCTCGCTCATGGGCGAGGCGCTGCCGGCCTGGTAACCCACTACATCCTGCACTGCGCTGTTGTCCGAGGTAATGCTGCGCACCGCCGCATCTTCGCCGGTGGCTTTGCTGGTCAGCATCAGATAACTTTCGCCATTGCCATCGGTAATGATGGTGGCGCGCACGCCGGCCTTGTCATTGCTGTTGATCGCCTTGGCCACGCCGTTCAGCGAAGTATCCGACCCCAGATCGATGCTGACGGTTTCGTCGTTATCCAGCGTGATCTCGATACTGCCGCCGTCGCCCATCTGTTCCGTGCGCTTGGCCACGGCGCCCGATTTCAGGGTCTGCGCGGTGGCCAGCTCGGCAATCTCGATCTTGTAGTTGCCGGCGACCGCGCCGGCCGCGGTTTTCACTGTCAGGCCATCGCCGCTGACCGAGCTTTTGACCGCGCCCAGCGTGGCGGAATCGCCCAGCGCCGCGGCCGCCTTTTGCACGGCTTCGACCGCGCTCTGGATCTTGCTGTAGGCAGAGATGCGCGTCTTGAAGCTGGATTGCCGGGTGGTGATCTGTGTCAGCCGGGTCTCTTCGGCTTTCTGCAGCTGATCAAGCATGTCTTCCAGATTGGTCAGGCCGGATCCGGAGCCGAGCGAAGTGATGGAGGCCATGGTGTGTTCCTTACAAGCTATGCGATTCTGTCAAAACGCCGTGCCGCGCGATTGGCCGGGCAAGGGCACAAGGGCGGCCTACTTTGCCGCTTTCAGGCCGTGGTTTGCACGGCATTGCCCTGCATTTGCACGATCATCCGGGCAATACGCAACAGGGCCTCGGACGGGATGGTGCGGATCTTGTCGCCCGTTTCCGAGTCGATGATGCTGATCACCACCTGGTGGACGTCCGGGTCGATCTCGAATTGCAACTGGGTTTTCCAGGCACGCAATTGTTGATTGATTTCTTCCAGCGCCCGTTCCAGCGGCAGGGGCGGCTGGCCGGTGCCCGCCGCCGCGTCTTGCGTGCCGCCGCTATTGGCCGAGGCGGCCGCCGGGGTCACGGCCACGGCCGGCTCTGGCGGAGCCGGCGCGACCGCCGCGGCGGGCAGCGCAAGAGAGGCGGAGGCGAGCGAGCTGACAGCCATGGTCACTCCTGTCGAATGAACGCAAGTGCGCTCGAGCGAGGGTTACGGGAATTTCTCAGCTACCATAACGGCACCTCCGGGCGAAACTTTAGAATACGCCCGGGCAACGGTTCTTGCCTTTACCCCGCCCGAGTCCATGAGCGTCAAGACGGCCCTGCGAGTCATCGAAATCATCGAGACCTACGCCCGCGAGCGGCGGGCCTTGCCGCTTTCCGAACTGGCCCGGCTGCTGCAAGTGCCCGTGTCCAGTTGCCTGGCCCTGATCCGCACTCTGTCCGACCTGGGGTATCTGTACGAAACCGGGCGGCGCCAGGGCTATTACCCTACCGGGCGCCTGTTGGCCATGGCGCAGCGTATCGCCCGCGCCGACCCGGTGCTGGACCGCGTTTATCCCAGCCTGGTCGAATTGCGCGACGCCACCCAGGAAACCGTGGTGTTCGGCAAGCTCAGCGGCGAGGGCCGCGTGGTGTATCTGGAAGTCATCGATTCCCCGCACACCATCCGGTATGCGCCGGTGGCGGGTGAGTTCCGCGAACTGCATGCCAATTCGCTGGGCAAGGCGCTGATCTCGGTGCTGGAGCCCGACGCGCGCCATGCCTTGCTTGCCCGCCGCCCGCTAACCCGCCACAACGAGCGCACGCTGGACTCGGCCCAGGCGGTCGACGCCGATCTTGAGCTGTCGCGCCAGCGCGGCTGGTTCATGAACCTGGGCGAGTCCATTCCCGACGTCTGCGCCATTGCCTGGCCGGTTACGCTGTCGGGCGAAACCTATGCCATCTCGGTAGGCGGTCCCATCTACCGCATCGAGCCGCAGCAACAGGAATACGCCCGCATCCTGCGGGCGGCCTGCACGGCGCTGGAACAACGGGGCTGATGAGCCCGGCGGGCGGCTAGTAAGACCGGGGCAAGCCCAGTACTTTTTCCGCGATGAAACACATGATCAATTGCGGGCTGACCGGGGCAATGCGCGGAATATAGCTTTCGCGCAGCAGTCGTTCCACGTGGTATTCCTTGGCGTATCCCATGCCGCCCAGGGTCAGCACGGCGGTCTGGCAGGCGTTGTGGCCGGCCTCGGCGCCCAGGTATTTGGCGCTGTTGGCGTAAGGCCCGCAGGGCAGGCCGGCGTCGTACAGGCTGGCGGCCTTGAATACCATCAGGTCGGCTGCCTCGAGTTGCATCCATGCCTGTGCCAGCGGATGCTGGATGCCCTGGTTCTGGCCGATGGGCCGGCCGAACACGGTGCGCTCGCCGGCGTACTGCACCGCCCGGTCCAGTGCCGCGCGGCCGATGCCCACGGCTTCGGCCGCGATCAGGATGCGCTCGGGATTCAGGCCATGCAAGATGTATTCGAAGCCGCGGCCTTCTTCGCCGATGCGATCGGCCACCGGGATGCGCAGCCCGTCGATGAACAGCATGTTCGAATCGACCGCCTTGCGGCCCATTTTCTCGATCTCTCGCACCTCGACCTTGTCGCGGTCCAGGTCGGTATAGAACAGCGACAGGCCCTGGGTGGGCTTGGCCACGTCGGCCAGCGGCGTGGTGCGCGCCAGCAACAGCATCTTGTGGGCGACTTGCGCGGTGGATATCCAGATCTTGCGGCCATGTACGACGTATTCGTCGCCCTGGCGCTCGGCCCGGGTCGACAGCTTGGTCGTGTCCAGGCCGGCATCGGGCTCGGTGACCGCGAAGCAGGCTTTCTCGCGTCCGGCGATCAGCGGTTCCAGCCAGCGGCGGCGCTGCTCGTCGGTGCCGAACACCACCACGGGGTTCAGGCCGAAAATATTCATGTGCACCGCCGAGGCGCCCGTGAATCCGGCCCCCGAGGCGGCAATGGTCTGCATCATCAAGGCCGCCTCGGTCATGCCCAGGCCGGCGCCGCCGTATTCCTGGGGCATGGCGATACCCAGCCAGCCGTCGTTGGCCAGGGCGGCGTGGAAATCGTGCGGGAAGCCGCCGTCGCGGTCACGTTCCAGCCAGTAGTCGTCCGGAAAACGCTCGCATACCCGGCCGATGGCGTCGCGCAAGGCCGATTGGTCGGACGAAAATTCGAAATCCATCAAGGGGCTCCTTCTTGGGTGGCGCGCGCGGCGATCAGTGCGTCGATTTCGGCATCGGTGCAGCCCGCTTCGCGCAAGATTTCGCGGCTATGCTCGCCCAGGCGAGGTGCCGGGCGCCGTATGGCGGTGGGCGTGCCGTCGTAGCGCCCCAGGGGCGCTGGCGTACGCAAACGGCCTTCGGTGGGGTGTTCCAGCGTACGCACGAAGCCGGTGGCTTGCAGATGCGGGTCTTCGACCAGGTCGTCCACCGAATAAAGCCGTGCCGCAGGGATGTCGGCTTGCGCCAGGTCGGCCAGCCAATCGGCGCTGCTGCGCGTGCGCATGACCTCGGCCACGAACGCATAAGCGTCGTCGATATGATGCGCGCGCGCCGTATGGCTACAGAAGCGCGGATCCTGTTCGAGTTCGGGGCGGCCGATCAGGGTGAAGAACTTGCGCCAGTGCTTATCGTTGTAGATTAGCAGGCACAGATAGCCGTCGGCTGTGGCGTAGGGCCGGCGATGGGCCGCCAGCAGGCGGGTATAGCCGGTGGGGCCCAGTGGCGGGTCGAACGTGGCGCCGCCCAGGTGGTCGCCCAGCACCATGTGCGCCATACCCTCGAACATGGGGATTTCGACCGCCTGGCCGCGCCCATGGCCGCGGGCATGCAGCACCGCCGACACCAGCGCGATGGCCACGTGCAGCCCCACGGCCCGGTCGGCCAGCGTCAGGGGGGCATAGCGGGGCACATCGCCGCTTTGGCGGCTGAACAGGTCGGCGATGCCGGTCTGCCCCTGGATCAGGTCATCGTAGGCCGGCCGCCCGGCATAGGGGCCGGCTTCGCCGAAACCGTAGGCGCCTATATAAACCAGGCGCGGATTGCGCGCCGCCACCGCCTCGTACGACAGCCCCAGCCGTGTCATGGCTTGCGGCCGTATGTTGTATAGCAGCGCGTCGCAGCTTTCGGCCAGCTTCAGGCAGGCCTCGCGGCCGCCCTCGGTTTTCAGGTCCAGCACGATCGACCGCTTGTTGCGGTTCAGGTGCAGGTACAGGTGGCCCATGCCGGCATGGCGCATGGGCCCCACCGCCCGCATATTGTCGCCAGCAGGGGATTCGACCTTGATGACGTCGGCCCCCAGGTCGCCCAACACCTGCGTGGCATAAGGCCCCATGACGACCGAGCTCAAATCCAGAATACGTACGCCGGCCAGCGGGCCGGCGGTCTTGGTCAACGGGGTCATTGCGGCTGGATACCTGCGTCCTTGATCAGCTTGCCCCACAAGTCGCGCTGTTCGCTGACAAAGGTGGCGAAGCTCTCGGGTGTGCCGCTGAAGGCGTCAAAACCCAGTCCGGCCAGGCGCTTGCGCACATCGGGGTTGGACACGATCTGATTGATGGCGGCATTGAGCTTGGCGACGATCTCGGGCGGCAGGCCAGCCGGCCCGAAGTAGCCGTTCCACGAGTTCAGGTCGAAGTCGGCCACGCCCGCTTCGCTCATCGACGGCAGGTCGGGCACGATGGTGCTGCGCTGGGCCGTCGATACTGCCAGCGCGCGCAGCTGGCCCGATTGCACGAATGGCAGGCCCGATGCCAGGTCGGTAAACATGAAGTCGACTTGGCCGCCAACCAGGTCGGTCAGCGCCTGGGGCGTGCCTTTATAGGGCACGTGCAGGATATCGATGCCGGCACGGCGCGCCAGTGTGCCGCCAGCCACGATGCCGGTGCTGTTGCCGGTGGCGTAGGTGACCCGGCCGGGATTCTTGCGCGCGTAGTCGACCAGTTCCTGCACGCTCTTGTACGGGCGCTTGGGGTTTACCACCAGAATGAAAGGCAGGTTGCCGCCGCGCGCGATGGGCGTGAAGTCTTTCACCGGGTCATAGGGCACGTTCTTCATCAGGAACGGTGCCGCCGAGTGCGAGGTGTTGGTGGTGACGAACAGCGTATAGCCATCGGGCTTGGCACGCGCCACGTAGTTGGCGGCAATGGTGGCATTGGCGCCAGGCTTGTTTTCCACCACTACTTGCTGGCCCAGGATATTGCCCAGCTCGGCCGCGAAGATGCGGCCCACCGCATCCGTGCCCGAGCCCGCCGGAAACGGCACCACCAGGTTGATCGGCTTGTCGGGATAGGCGGCCTGCGCCGGGCCGGTGGCTGCCAGCGCCGCGCCAGCCAGGGCGGCGGCGCGCAAAGTACGTAAGAACATGGGTAGGTCTCCTGGTGATGCGGCGGCGTCTGTCGGCCGCCTGGTCGGAAAGGGCGGCCGCTCAGGCGGGCGCCGGGGATGCCCCAACGCCACGTATGACACGATCGGGCGATTCTTCGTAGGGCGGCGAGTAGACGACCAGCAGCCGCGCGGGCTCGTCGCTGGTCACGGTGAATACGTGCGGGATGTCGGGCGGGAAATAGCAGCAGTCGCCGGCCACGATGTCGGCCGATTCATCGCCGACCTGGGCGCGTGCCGTACCGGCCAGCAAGTAGCAAATCTGCTCGATGCCGGGATGGGCATGGGGCAGGGCGCCTTGCCCTTTCTCGATGACCCCCAGCAGCATTTCCACGTGGCGGGCACCGACGTTTTCGGCGCCTATCAGGCGCCGGTTCAACGTGCCGGTATGGTTCGCGGGGTGGTAGCCAGGCACGTCGGCCTCGCGGACCAGCCAGCGGGGGAAATGCGGCATGCAGAGTCTCCTGAATTTCCTATTTGTGAAATTATTTTCATACATGAGAAAAAAACAGGCAAGCGAATTTTCCCTGATAGCACTGCGGCAGGACGGGGTATCGGCGCGGTGCGCGAGGCCGGCTGCTAAACTTCCGCGTCTGCCATTCTTGTGTGCCTTCATGTCTGCCCCCCGTCTCGATGCCGCTACCCCGTTGCCGCAGTGGCTGCAGTATCTCGAGTCTATTCATGGCAAGGCCATCGACCTGGGCCTGGACCGGGTCAAGCAAGTTGCCGACCGCCTGGGGTTGCGGCTGGACGGCGTCAAGTTCGTCGTGGGCGGCACCAATGGCAAGGGTTCGACCTGTGCCATGCTGGAAGCCATGCTGCTGGCGGCGGGGTACCGGGTCGGCCTGTACACCTCGCCGCACCTCATCGACTTCAACGAACGGGCGCGCATCAATGGCGAAATCGCCAGCGACGCCGCCCTGGCCGAGCAATTCGCCGCGGTCGAGGCGGCGCGCGGCGACGTCACGTTGACGTATTTCGAGTTCACCACGCTGGCCATCCTGCGGCTGTTCGCGCAGGCGCGGCTCGACGCCGTGGTGCTGGAGGTCGGCCTGGGCGGCCGGCTGGACGCCGTCAATATCGTCGACGCCGATTGCGCCATCGTCACCAGCGTCGATCTCGACCATATCGAGTATCTCGGCGACACGCGCGAGAAGATCGGCCTTGAAAAGGCGCATATCTATCGCGCCGGACGGCCCGCCATCTGCAGCGATCCCATGCCGCCGCAGTCGCTGCTCGACCATGCGCGCGCCATTGGCGCCGACCTGTGGCTGTTCGGCCAGGACTTCAATTATTCCGGCGACCGCCAGCAATGGGCCTACGGTGGCCGCGGCCAGCGCCGCAACGCCCTGGCGTACCCGGCGTTGCGCGGCGCCAACCAGTTGCTGAACGCTTCCGCCGCGCTGGCGGCGCTGGAGTCGGTGCGCGACCGCCTGCCCGTGCCGCAGCAGGCGGTGCGCGTGGGCCTGCTGCAGGCTTCGCTGCCGGGCC
>DASPIV010000131.1:0-2168 GCA_035628955.1 Bordetella sp. | reverse complement strand
ATCGCCCTGGGCGATGGCGCCAATGACCTGAAAATGCTGGGGGCCGCCCGCTACGCAGTAGCCTACCGCGCCAAGCCTATCGTGCGCAAGCAGACGCCGTATGCCTTGAATGTGGCAGGGCTGGACGGCGTACTGAACTGGTTCGAGAGTTGAACCGCCAGGGTGTTGGCGGCCGGTCCTTCCGGCCGCTGCCACGCCGCTGCATGCCGGCTCTATCGGGTCCGATGCCAGGCGCCTGCATGCCTGGCATCGGACGCACTGGCTCGGCCTAATACTTGACGTTCAGCGACAGCAGCGCGGCGCGGCCCGTGCCCAACGCCGCATAGTGGGCCCCGTAAGCCTTGGTGAAGTAGGTCTCGTCGAATAGATTAAAAACGTTCAACTGCGCGCTCAAGTGGTCGTTGAATTGGTAGGCTGCCATTGCATCGAAGCGCCAGTACGAAGGCACCCAACGCGCCTTGGGCGTACCGTCGGCATTTCGGCCGGAGTCCGCATTGCCATACACCTTATCCATGTAGTATGCGCCGCCCCCAATCGTCAACCGCGGCAGTACCTTGTACGTCGTCCACAAACTGAAGGCATTGCGTGGCGTATTGGGGAGCTCCTGTCCCACCGCGCCGCTGTTATACGCCCCCTTGACCAACTCGCTATCCATGAAGGTGTAGCCGCCGAAAACGTTCCACTTCGGCGTAATGCTGCCCGAGAATCCCAATTCCAGCCCGCGCACCTTTGCTTCGCCCACCTGCTCGCTCTCGGTCGCCGAGATAGCTACGCTGGTGTTCTTGCGTACGTCCTGAAACAACGCCGCCGAGAGCATCAGACGATCATCGAATACCTGCCACTTGGTTCCTACCTCGACAGTACGGCTCTTTTCCGGAGACAGATCGGCACTGTCGCTCGAGACCACATCGTTCACGTTGCTGGCAGCCACGGCCGACGGCGTCGATGATGTGCCGAATGTGGCGTAGATCGTGCCATTGGGCAACGGCTTGTAGGCCAGGCCCAATTGATAGTTGAACAGATTGTCTTCGCGGTCGGCGCTGTAATTAGGCGAGCCCGCCGGCGCGCCACGGGCCGGGGCAATGTTCTTGCCGCTGATTTTATAGTTGTCCCAGCGCAGGCCCACACTGGCCTGCCATTGCTCGTTCAATTTGATGGTGTCGAAGGCATACACCGCCATGGTATCGGTGGTGTATGTGGCGGGGTCGTCCTTGCGTTCCAGGCGGCCCGGATAATACGTGTGCGGATTGGCACTCCACAGCGACGTGCACCACGGCGTGCCCGCCGCCGGGCCGGTTGTGCAATTCGTGCCACTGGGCACGCCCAGCTCCTTGTAGCCGTCCTTGTCCTGTTCGATGTTGGTATATTCGAAACCCAGGTCGAAGCTGTGCTTCAGGCTGCCGGTGTCGAAATCGCCCGTCAAATCGGTCTGGTTGGTAAACGTCTTGGTGGCGAAATAGCCAGACTTCAACGCACGATACACCTGGCCGTTCACCACGTTACCCTTGCTGTCATCGGGGTTCGTGGCCGCGTAATCCATGGTGGCGCGGGTATAGCGCGTCACGTTGCGCAACTGCAGGCGGTCGGAAAAATCGTGCTGGATGTCGATGGTGCCGGTGTCGTCGCGCTGCCGCATGAAGTCACGCCCGGTCAGGCCGTAGAATGTCTTGCGGTTGACGCCACGGGTTTCGGTGACAGGTTGGCCCGATTCCGGATCATATGGAATCGAGTAATCGGGCATGCTGTCGTCCTGATAGTGCTGGAAGCTCAGCGTAATACGGGTAGGCGTGCCCACGCCCAGCAACAGCGAAGGCGCCACTCCCCAGCGCTCGAAATCCACGGCGTTGTCGCGGCCCGGCACATCGCCCTTGTTACCCATCAGGTTCAGGCGAAATGCTGCCTGATCCCCCAGGCGCCAGTTGCCGTCCGCTGTAGCTCGATAGTTGTTGTCCGTGCCCACCTGCACCGTGCCCTCGGCGAAATCGTACGCCTTGGGCTTCTTGGTAACCAGGTTGATGCTGCCGCCCGCACCGCCGCGTCCGGAATACACCGAGTCCGGACCTTTGATGATCTCCACCTGCTCCATGTTGAACGTATCGCGGGTCTGCGTGCTGGTATCTCGGACACCGTCAACGAAGATACTGCCCGCCGAATTCTGGCCGCGAATA
>DASPIV010000130.1:0-3676 GCA_035628955.1 Bordetella sp. | reverse complement strand
GGCGGCCAGCAAGCCCATGCCGCTGGCCGGGCGGCCCGGGATCAGTATCGGACGATCGCTGCCCGCCTCGCCGGCAAACTCCAGCGCCGATGCCACCGTATCTGTGGCGCTTTGCGTGGCGCCCGCGATGGCCGTGCCCAGCGTGTCGAGGAAATGCCGCCCGGCATGCAAGCGAGCCTCGGCATCCAGGTGATGCCAGTCCAGCGCGGCGGCAAGGGCGGCGCAAGCTTTGGTAGGGGGCAATGAACCTGCCATGGCCCGAAGTTCGGAAATGCTCGTGTCCGCCATCTTCTTCTCCTCGTTGTAATAATGATATCATTATATCTAACAAGGCAGGTAGACATGGCGTGGCTGACAAATCACCGGCCCGGGACGGCCAGTTGCCGCAGGCGGCCGACCGGCGTGGGCTCAGTGAGCTTTCCGGTCTAGGCTCATTTTGTAGGTAAAGCGCTTGGCGGGGTGGATATTGACCGTGACTTCGAAGGGCTCGTTCTCTTCGCAGTAATAGCGGCGCACGATTCTCAGCCCCGGCGAACCTACCGCCGCTTCAAGCACATGTGCCTGCTGTTCGTCCAGCGCGATGGCCTCGAGCTCTTGCTCGATGTGCACGATCTGAAGGCTGTGCTGTTCGCAGATCAGGGAATAGAAGGGGGTGTCGTATCGCGACTTGCGTGTCAGGATGTCATCGTACGGCGCGCGGATATGTATGGTTGCGTCGGCAAAAGCCATGTAAGGCCCGGCCGACGACTGGTTATAGCCTTTGATGACCTTCCACTTCTGGCCCGGCGCGCATTTGAGCAGGCCGCGATCGTTCTCAGTGGCGATGAGGTCGGAACGGTGTTCGATCAGGAACCGGGTTTTCTCGCCCTCGTACTGCAATACGTCGTCCAGCGACCGCATGGCGACCAGATAGCTGGTGCGTACTTCCCGGGCTTCCACGCGGGTGCCGACGCCATGCAAAGTGGAAACCAGGCCCATCGTCGCCAGGCGCTTCAGGGCTTCCCTGATGGTGGTTCTGCTGACCTGGAACCGTTCGATCAATTCCGCTTCGCGAGGTAGCAGCGTGCCTGTTGGATAGCGGCCAGCGCCTATCTCGCGAGCCAATGTGTCCGTCACGATCAGGTATCGGGCACGTCCAGATGACGGGGCGCTTGAAGTGGATGCCATGCGTTCAGTCCTGTTGTGGATATTTGCGCGCCCCGCCGCGTGGGCCGAGGCTGCGCCGATTCTACTCCACGGCAATCGCTTCTTGACCCCTCCAATATCCGAAGTCATAATGATCTCATTATCTCTTGGTTTTTATTGAGATAAGGCAATCGGGAAAGAACATCCGACAGACCACCGGGGCAATACGCAGGAAGGCCATTGCCAAGAGAAGCAGGTTCAAGCATTGCCAGCATTACCAGACCAAGGAGAGAGACGATGACACGCAAAGAGCGCCGGGCCGGCCTGGGCACCAGTACCCGCAGGACATGGATCGCCGCGGCCACCGCGGCTTGTGCATTGATGATGGCTTTGCCAATGGAGCAAGCTCAGGCAGATAACGCAGCAACCTGGCCCGACAAGCCCATACGTATCGTGGTGCCGTTCTCGCCCGGAGGCAGCAACGACCATATAGCGCGACGCCTGGCGCAATCCTTGTCCAGTTCCCTGGGCCAGAGCGTGGTGGTCGAGAACAAGGGCGGGGCGGCGGGCGTAGTGGGATCCGCCATGGTCGCGAATTCGGCGCCTGACGGCTACACCTACCTATTCGTATCGGCAACGCTGGCTACCAGCGCGGCCACGCAGAACCCGCCGTATGACACCTTGACGGCATTCGATGCAGTGGGGCGGGTAGCCGAAGCGCCATTCGTCATGCTGACGCGCAAGGATTTTCCCGCTACGACGCTCGTCGATTTCATCAAGTACGCCAAAGCCAACCCAGGCGAGATCAACTATGGCACCACGGGTGCGGGCGACAGCGGACACCTGCTTACCGAGCTTTTCGGGTCTCTGTCGGGCATCAAGATGCAACAGGTCGGCTACAAGGGAATGGGGCCGGCCCAGATGGACCTGGTGGCGGGGCGCCTGGATTTCATGATCACCACGCTGGCTTCCATCGGGGGCACGCCGGCCGGCGGCCTGCCGAAACTGGCATTCACCGGCAGTACGCGCGAGCCGGAGTTCGCATCCGTGCCCACCGTGCGCGAGGCCACCGGGCTGGACTACGACGTGAATGTCTGGTGGGGTTTGTTTGCCCCGCATGGTACGCCAGATCCCATCTTGGACAAGATGAACAAGGAAGTTGCCCGGATCGTCGGGCTTCCGGAATTCAAGGAATTCCTGGTCGGCCTGGGCGCCAAGTCATCGCCGTCCAGCCGCGCCGACATGGCGGCGCAGTTGAAGCAGGATGTCGAGGTGTTTACACAGACCGCACAGCGCAGCGGTATCAACATCGCCAAGAAGTAAGCCAGCCACGGCGGGGGCCGCATGCCCCCGGCGGCAACTTGGGTCAACCACAAAGAAGGCACATGCATGAATCCGTGGGAGCAGTACCTGTCAGACGATGACCGCGCGGTCATCCGGCGCGCCAAGTTCAGCCGGCGCATGGGTTTTGGCGCCAAGCCCGCCATTATTGTCATCGATGTGCAGCGGTTCATGATAGGCACGGCCGATGCGCCTATGGACTGGCCGTCCAACAGCGGTGCGGCGGGCTTTGCGGCGATTCCGCATATCCAGAATGTTCTGCGCGCCGCGCGGGCACAGAAAGTGCCGTGCTTTTTTGCGGCCTTCGAGATCGATCCCAGCGGCAACGACATGGGTGTCTATCGACGCAAGCGCGACTTGCTCGATACGCAGAACTGGTGCCTGGCGGGCAGCACGGGGGCCGAGCTCCTGCCCGAGATGGAAGTGGCGGATGACGAGATCGTCTTCGTCAAGAAGAAGCCCAGTGGCTTTCATGGCACTCCCTTGTTGGGCTACCTGGTCGAACGTCAAATCGATACCGTAATCATCATGGGCGGATCAACCAGCAATTGCGTGCGCGCCACGGTATTCGATGCGTCTTCCTATAACTTCCGCACTATCGTCGTGCAAGAGGGCGTCTTCGACCGGATACCGATTTCGCACGCTATTTCATTGTTCGACATGGACAGGCAGTTCGCCGACGTCGTACCCAGCGCAGAAGTCGTCCAGTATCTGGGTTCATTGCCCCGGCCATGACCCAGGCTCCCGATTTCAAGGCACCCCACGACCTGGATGGCATCAGGAAAACGGTCGCGCAGTACCTGGCGGCCAGTACCAGGCATCTGCACGACGTTCCTTCCCGTACAGACCCGGCCATCCTGGCTTCGGAACTGGATCGGCTGAATAGCGCGGTGCGTGCCAGCGCGGGTAGCATCAGCCCGTTCTGCCAGCCCGCGGATTACCATCGCGCGCTGCTCCAGGAGCGCGATCCAGCCAATGCGGCGGCCGGGCCCGTCGCCGCCGCGCCATCCTGGCACGGGCAATCGGCCGCCGAAAACCCCAGGCAGCCGGCCCGCCATCTGACGCTGGCGCAGGCAGCCCGCCAGATGGTCCGGGGCGAATTGAGTTCCGAGCAACTGACGGCCCAGGCGGTCGCCCGGGCCACAGAGAGCCAGCCCACGCTGAATGCGTACATCGAGATCTGGGCCGACAGAGCCATGGCACAGGCCCG
>DASPIV010000129.1:0-6079 GCA_035628955.1 Bordetella sp. | reverse complement strand
CTGTTCGAATTGACGCAGGATATTTCGCCCGTGCTCCAGCAGCAGTTCGCCATGCGGGGTGGCCTCGACGCCTTGTTTGCTGCGATTCAGTAATCGCACCCCCAGCTCATCTTCAAGGTTTCGCATATGCCGGCTTAGCGCCGACTGGGCAATGTGCAGGGCCTGCGCTGCGTGCGTAAGGCTGCCGATCTCGACCGTTTTAACGAAATATCGCAGTTGCCGGCTATCCATGCAGAGGCTTTCCTAGGTGTCTTGTGCGGGCACTGTTTCATATCGAAAAGTGATGGATACGATGCCAATTATCTGCTTTTCGTCATGAAAAGTCTTCCTTAGCATGCCCATGCAATCAGCCGCCGCGACATCAATCGCCACCGCAAGCCAACAGGAGACAATCCGTGCGCAAATATACCGTTGATGCCTACTGGTCCTTTCGTAGCCCCTACAGTTATATCGCCTTGCCCAGAATGCGCGCGTTGCGCGATGAAATGAACGTGGACTGGAACTTCAAGATCGTTTCTCCACTTGCCGTCAGGCTGCCCGAGCACTTCACCCGTCAGGACAAGATGGCACGGCCCTACCTGTTGCTGGATTCAGCACGCGCCGCGCGATACCTGGGTATCCCGTTCGGCCGGCCGCGGCCCGACCCGATCGTGCAAAACCCCGACACGCTGGAAATCGCGAAAGAGCAGCCGCACATTCACCGGCTGACCCGGCTGGGCGCGGCCGCCACACGGCATGGCCGCGCTTTCGAATTGGCCGAGGAAGTCGGGCGTATATTGTGGGACGGCACCATAGACGGCTGGAACCAGGGCAGCCACCTGGAACAAGCCGTACGCCGCGCGGGACTCGACCTGCAGGAACTGGAAGCGGAGATCGCCGCCGACCCCGGCGTTTTCGATGCCATCATCCGGCAGCACGAAAGCGAACAGCGCGCAGCCCGCCACTGGGGCGTGCCCATGTTCGTGTATGACAACGAACCTTATTTCGGGCACGACCGCCTGGACCACCTGGCCTGGCGCATCGCGCAGGACCGGCCGGATCCCGGTTCCGCCATGGCAGGCTGACCAGAGGCAGGCTGCGGTCAGCCGGCCTCTGCATACCGTATTCGCATCTATCGACAGCCCGCCGCCTGGCCAGGCTTTTTCAGCAGGCGTGCCGAGGGGCGGTGCCGGGCACCGCGTGGCAAGCTCAGTTCTGGCGGTCGGTGACTTCGATCAGGTGATAGCCGAACTGGGTCTTCACCGGGCCTTGCACTTCGTTCAGGGGTGCGCTGAACACCACGGTGTCGAATTCCCGCACCATTTGCCCGGGGCTGAAGGTGCCCAGGTTGCCGCCATCGCGGCCCGAGGGGCAACTGGAATTCTCGCGGGCCACCTGCGCAAAGTCGGCGCCGCCTTCGATGGCGGCCTTCAGTTCATTGCACTTCGCTTCGGTGGAAACCAGGATATGGCGGGCGCTGGCTTGAGACATAGAGAGGCTCCTTTGGAATGACAGGCTTCGCACTATATTGCACTAGTCTTCCGTTTCAGTAAAACGCCACACCCCAGGCAGGCAGCGTATGGCACGGCCTACCAGCGATAAGAGGTCGTCAACGTCACCAGGCGGCCCGTGCCGTAGGCGCACGAGCCCCATTCCCAGCACTGGGTGAAATACACCTTGTCGGTCAGGTTGCTGGCGTTGAGCGCGACGCGCCAATTGCGGTTTTCCCAGGCCAGCATGGCATCCAGCAGGGTCACCGAGGGGGTCTTGGGTACGTCCAGCCCTTCGGTGGATTCGTCGACGAAGCCGCTGGCGTAGTGCACCCCGCCGCCGATGGTGAAGCCGTCGATATTGCCCAGCGAGAACCGATAGGTGCTCCACAGGGCGGCCTGGCGCTTCGGAACGCCGGTCAACTGCTTGTCCACGTTCAAATAGGTGAAGCTGGCGTTGATGTCCAGCCGCGGGGTGATGGACCCCACCCATTCCAGTTCCAGCCCTGTGTTGCGGGTCTTGCCGCGTTGCGAGACTTGCGTTTCGGAAACCTCTACCGTGCGGTTGACTTCCCGCAGTTCGAACACCGCGGCCGAGGCGCGCCAGTCTTGCGCGGGCGGTTCGTACTTGACGCCGGCTTCCCATTGTTTGCCGCGCAGCGGCTTGAGCTGCTGGCCATAACTGGTATTGGCCTGGGGCAGGAACGATTCGGCATAGCTGACATACGGAAGCAGCCCGGGCGCAATCTCGTACATCAGGCCGACCCGCATGGAGTCTGCCCGGTCGTTGCGGTCGTCGGTGCCGTCTTCCCAGTTCTTGGCTTCGTCATGCCGCCAGCCGGCCAGCAGAATCCAGTTGCGCCAGCGCATTTCGTCCTGGATATAGATGCCCAGTTGCTTGACGCCGCTGGTCGCGATCGGCTCGAGGGGAGGGGGTTGGTAGCCAACCTGGTGGACGGGGTTGTAGACGTCGATCGGATCCAGTCCGGTGTAGTCATCGACACCGGAACCCGAGTCCCGATAACGCAGGAAGTCCAGCCCCACGAGCAACTGGTGCGCGACCGGGCCGGTCGAGAACTTGCCCAGCAGATTCTGGTCGGCCGCCAGGATCGTCGTGTCGTGTTTCCAGAAATAGCCTGCCCGGTTCAACATGCGCTGTTCGGCGTCCAGGTAGGGCGCAAAGACATCGAATGCCGCGTAGTCGGTCTTGTTCTTGGTCCAGCGCGTGCTTTGCCGGAACGTCCACTGGTCGTTCAAGTTCTGGCGGAATGACCAGCCCGCCTGCAGGCTGTCGGCGTCGAAGTGATCGTAGCCGGGCTGGCCGACGAAGGTATGCCGCGAGATGCGCCCGTTCGGGTTGGGCAGGATCGTGCCGTCCCAGGGCAGGGTGCTGCCGGAATCCCCGTTTGCCCGGTCCTTTTGCCATTTCAGGCGCAAGGTCAGCTCGGTATCGGCACTGGGCGCCCAGGTCAGCGACGGCGCGATCAACTGGCGGTCGTCCTGGCCGTAGTCGATTTGCGTGCCGCTTTCGCGGCCCAGGGCCACCAGCCGGTACAGCCAGGTGCCGTCTTCATTCAACGGGCCGGTCAGGTCCGCCTGCAGCTGACGCAAGTTGTGGGTGCCCACCTGCAAGCCCACTTCGTGCTGCGCCTCGGCCTGGGGCAGCTTGCTGACGTTGTTGATCAGGCCGCCCGTGCCGCCCTGGCCGTACACCATGGATGCGGGCCCGCGCAGTACTTCCATGCGTTCCATCAGGTAGGGCTCAACGCGGGGAGTGCTGGTCCAGAAGTTCACCCGGTCTTTCAGGCCATCCAGGAAGATGTCCTCGATTTCCACGCCGCGCGCCTGGGCCGCGTCCATGCGCGAGCTGGCCCCGTAGATCGACGTGCGTACACCCGCGGTGTACGTCAGCGCCTGGTCCAGCGTGTTGGAGGCCGTGTCGCGTATCTGGTTGGCGGTTACCACCGAGATCGATTGGGGTGTCTCGACAATCGGGGTATCGGTTTTGGTGGCGGTGACGCTGCGCTGCGCCATGTAGCCCACTACCGGGCCCGTGCCAAATTCGGTCTGGCCCGTAACGGTAACGGCCGGCAGTTCACTGACGCTTGCCGCGGGCAGGGGCTTCAGCACGTACCGCCGGTTGGCATCCGGTATGGCTTGCAGCCCGGTGCCGGCCAGCACGCTGGCCAGGCCCTGTGTGGCCGTGTAGGTGCCTTTCAGGCCCGGACTGGTCTTCCCGTTGGCCAGTTCGATCGAGCCGGCCAGGTAGATGCCCGCTACGCTGGCGAATCGCGTCAATACGGTGCGCAAGGGGCCGGCGGGGATATCGTAGCTGCGCTGCGCCGGCGGCATCGGCGCAACCGCGCCTGCCGCGGGTTCCTGTGCCGCGTTGGCCTGGCCGGGCATCATCCAGCTGCTTGCCACGATGGCCACGGCCGCGGCCATGCGCATCCCCGCGCTCAATGGCCTCAGGGCGTGCTGTGGGCACCTGTGCATGAAGTATTCCTTTCAACGATGACTGATGACATAGCGGGCCTGTCGACCACGCGCGGCCATGCCGCGCTGTTCGGCGAATCGGGCGCCTCTATCCCTGAATCAATCGAAAGGGCAAAAAGCGGAACCTCTTCCTGAAAAAAACTGCTGCGGGCTCACGGCCGGGCCGGTTCCCGGGCGGCGGGGCCTTCGATCGATATCCACCATGGCAAGGGCCTGCGCAATTGCACCGAAGCCACTTCGGCCAGCATGGCCAGGGTGCCGTCCACATCGCGCAACGGGAACGTACCGAATACACGCCGCTGCGCGACATCGGGCGCCACGCTGATGTGGCCCGCATGGTAGCGGCCCAGTTCGTCCACGACGCCCGCCAGCGATAGATCCCAGGCAAGCAATTCGCCACGGCTCCAGGCCTCGCGCGCCGCATCGGCGGATTCCACCGGCATGACGCGGTCGGCGTCGAAGCGGGTTTGCTGGCCCGCCGCGATGATCCGGGCACTGGCCGGGCCCGCCGGGCGTATTTCGACTGCCCCCTCGTACACCGCCAGGAAGGTGTGGCCGGGTTCGCGGCGCACGGTAAAGCGGGTGCCCAGGGCGCGCATGCTGCCTTGCGGTGTCTCTACGACAAAAGGCCGCGGGTCGCCTGGCGCGGTGGTCACCAGGATTTCGCCCGCCACCAGGGTCAGTCTGCGCAGGTCCGCCCGCATCTCGGCATTGAGTGCGCTGGCGGCGTTCAGCCACACTTGCGATCCATCGGCCAACCTGAACTCGCGTATGTCGCCGGTACCGGTGCGGTAGTCCGCGCCCCAGGCGGTAACGATGTCGGCGACGGAAGGGTAAGACCAGCCGGCCCATCCCAGCATGCCGGTGCCCGCCATCGCCGCCAGGCCGGCCAACACCCGCCGGCGGGACCGCACCCGGGTATGCACGGCGCTGACCTTGGCAGCCATCAGCTGGGGGTCAGGGGTGCTGCGCAAAGGTGCCAGCACGCGCTGGCTGACCGATTCCACATACCGCCAAGCCAGCCGGTGGTGGGGGTGCGATGCCAGCCATGCCTGCCAGCGGGCCTGGTCAGCGGCGCTGGCCTCGCCCGAGATCAGCAGGGCATACCACTGCGCGGCGTTTTCCATGACTTCGTGCGCAGGCCGGCCCTGGTCGTCCAGCGCATTGGAAAACCCCGGATCAGCCGACATGAATCTTGGCCCGCCTGGTCATGGCTGGGGCGCGTGCTGCAACTCTGCGGCCGTTTGTACAGCGTGCGCCTGCATGCAGCGCAGCATGGCTTGCGCCACATACTTGCGCACCATGCGCGAGGACACGCCCAGTTCGCTGCCCACTTCCGCCGCGGTCATTCCGCATACGGCCGACATCAGGAATGCCTGTGCCGCTTTGCCGGGCAGGCCCAGCAGCAATTCCGCGATTTCCTGCAAGGCTTCCAGCACAATGGCCTGGCGTTCCGCCGATGGCGCGTAGCCTTCAGGCTGTGCCGCCAGCGTGTCCAGCCAGGCCTGCTCGACTTCGCGGCGGCGCCACAGGTTGACGCACATGCCCTGGGCCATCGCCCGCAAATACGCCCGCGCCTCAATTTTGCTGTTGAACCCGCGTGACGCCGGCTTCAGGATCAGCCGCAGGAACGCTTCATGGGCCAGATCGGCCGCATCGGCGGCATTGCCCAGGCGCCGCTGCAACCAGGCCCGGAGCCAGGCGTGATGATCCGTATAGAGCGTATCGATCGACAGCGAAGGGAATTGGGAGGCGGGCGCGGCAGTCACGATCGAACTCTCTGGGGAGTCTTGAAAAGGGAAGATCCACCTGGATGGTAATGGAAATAGTTCTTGTTTGAAAGTTCCAGGCACCCGCAAGCCGAATTTCCCCTTTGCGAGTGAAGCATTCCCGCCACCAGGGTTTTCCCGTAGTGGTGGGTGCGAGTCGGGCCGAGCCAGGTGCCTGGCTCCCCGCAAGAGTGTCAGGCACCTGGCCCCTACAAGGTTGCCACCGGCGTTACCGGCGAACCTACCGCCCCGGGCAGGCGCAGGGGCGGCGCGGTCAGGAAGAAACGGCTGCGGCCTTGTGCCGCCAGGGCGGCAGCCAGTTCGGTCAGGTGCCACAGTTCGCCC
>DASPIV010000128.1:0-4202 GCA_035628955.1 Bordetella sp. | reverse complement strand
GTGATGGCCGCGTTGCCTTTCAGCGTGACGGCGTTCTGGTACGTCAGGTCCTGGCGCGGGACGTCCTGCGCCGACGGCTCCGGCGCATCGGTCATCGAACCGAAATCGAAGTTCGCGGCCAGGCCTTCGGCATTGAGCGGGTTGGTGTTGATGCTTCCCTGGATCTCTTCGGCGGTCCGGCAGAGATTCCACATGCGGGCATAGGCCAGGCGTCCGTTGAACTGTATTTGCGGCGTGCCGTCCGAAGTGAAACGTGCGCCGATCAAGGTATTGTTGTGCGGGTCGGGATTCGGCCCGCCCCAGCTGGCAGACCTTTGCAGCTGGCCGTCCACATACAGGCTGAGCGTCTGGCCGTCGTAAGTGGTGGCCACGTGATACCACTGTTGGGCCTGCGGCGCCGTGGTGGAAAATATCCACCAGACCGACGGGTTTGAACAATAAGAGTTGAAATACCGCGTCGTTGCGCTGCCCAGGGAATGATCTGTTTCCGAGCCGGTCCCCAGGCTGTATTGCCCGACGCCCTGATGGTAGCGGGAAATAAAATCCTGCATCGTTATCTGATTGAGGTTGACCAGTGCTTCCAGCGTAAACGGCTGTTGGCCAACGAAGTTCAGATTGTCCGAGGGCCCGCAATCGCCGTAGCCATCGCCCAGCGCCTGCAGGCAGGTGGTCTCTACCTGCGGGCTGAGCGCACCCGTGATCGAAATCTGGCACGCGTGGCCGGAAACATCGGCCACGGGGTTCTGTTCAAAGCCATACCACGCCTGTAGCCCCTCTTGTGGCTGTGGAGGGCTGTTGATGTCTTGCCATATCTCGTCTTGCGTACGGTAAACGCTCCACACCGCCACTGACCGAACACTGCCGTTCAATGATGGCACCGCAGCGCCGGCATTCATTTGTCCGCCGATCAACAGGGCTTGTGCGGCCGAATCCGCGCTCGCGTAGTCGTGCGTTGCCGCTTCCAGGAAACCATTGATGTACAAATTCAACAGGTGCGATTCGCCGTCGTAAGCCAGGGCTATGTGATTCCATTGCCCTTGCTCTGGCCGTGTCGTTGAGGTCAGCGTGGCGTCGATGCTGCGGGAACCGAGAAAGCAGCCATCTTGCAGGGCCAGCAGCGGCGCAGTACTGCTTGCCCCGCTCGCCGCCACGATCACTTGATCGCCGGTGAGATCGCCGAATCGCACCCAGGCTTGCAGAGTGTAGGAATTGTGGCCTGTAAACAATGGCAACAAATTCGAGGCCGCCGTGGCATAAGCCCGTCCTTGTTGCCCCGACAAACTCATGATCAACGTGCTGGCATAGGGATAGTTGTTCATGCTGATCAGTCCATGGAGGGGATTCGAGCTTCACGATAGGATCGCCGGCGCTTGCGCGTCCACTGATAAAAACCACTGAATTCTGGCAAAATCTTGCAGATCGCTGCGCATTCTGTAACAACAGGAATCCAGGCCATGCGGGCAAATGCTTGACCTCAAGACCGTGCTGATCGTGACGCTGGCAACTGCCAGCCTGCAGGCGATCGTCTGGATCTGTGTATGGCGGGCATGGCGCCGTCTCTATGAGCTCAAGTTCCTGGCTGCCGGGTTCACGGCGATCGCCCTGGGGGTGCTCATGATGATCCTGCGGGGCGAGCAGCCAGCAGCATGGTCGGTCGTGCTGCACAACACGGTCATCAAGCTGGGGCTGGTTCTGCTGGCCGAAGGCCTGGCGCGTTTTCTGGGCCAGCCGCGCTATACGTGGATAGGCATTTCTCTGCTGGTTTTTCAGGTCGCGACGTGGAGCATTGCTCTTGCCGTCAGTCCGAGCGATCTTGCCATCCGTGTACATGCGTCGACTTTCTTTACCGTGGTCATGATGTCGGTGATGTGCCTGGCGCTGGGGCGCGATCGGACACAACCCTGGTATTTGCGCTGGATAACGATAGGCCTGCTGATCGAGTACATGGCAGCAAGCGTGGTGCAAAGCGGGCTTGAATTCTGGGCGCCGGCGACCGTCCAGGGCATCACGATTCTGGATAATCGCAACGCCTGGTACTTGCTGCAGGGCACGCTCTTCTTGATTGCGTTGTTCGCCTGCCTGCTCTTCATGGTCAGCTGGCGGCTTTCCGCCGATCTGCGCGAGAAAAATATGGCCCTGTCGCGCGAGGTTCTGGAGCGCCAGCGGCTGGCGGGCCGATTGCATGCCAGCCTCGAGGCCGAACGTACCTTGCGCGAAGAGCAGGCCGATCTGATGCGCTTGGTCAGCCACGAATTTCGGGTTCCGCTGGCAGTTATCCGCAACGCGGCCGACATGATCGAGCTGACCGGCGGTAAAGCGGGCAGGGCCACCCGGGAACGGCTTGCGGGTATCGGCCAGGCGCTGGACCGGTTGTTTTCCCTGGTCGACCGTTTCTTGACCAGCGATCGAGACAATGGCTTTCAACCGGAATCGATACCGATCGCGCGCCTGCTGGCGAATGTGCAACTGCACTTCGAGATGGCGGGGCTGGGCCCGCGCCTGCATTTCAACAAGGACGGCAATGCCAGCTCGGTTTACGCCGATCCGGACATGCTGGCCACGGTGGTCATCAATCTTGTGGACAACGCGCTCAAGTACTCGCCAGAGGATCAGCCTATCCATATCGATATCCGGACGAACGAGGGCCACCTGATCATCCAGGTTCGCGATCGCGGTATTGGCATACCGATTGCCGAGCAGCACAAGATAGGCCGCCGTTTTTTCCGCGCGTCCAATACCCAGGCCGGCACCGGATCCGGGCTGGGCCTGTATTCCTCTCGTAAATTCCTGGCCTATCATGACGGCTTGCTGGAATTGCTTCCCAATGCAGGGCCGGGAACGATGGCCGTGGTGCGCGTGCCGCTGGCCGGTAAAGCGGCAAGGCAGGCCGAGCCAACGGAGCCCAGCACTTGGCACATGTACTGATCGTCGAGGACGAACTGCAACTGCGCAGGGACCTGGTCGAGTTCCTGGCGCTATGCGGCTTTACCGCCGCAGGCGTGGCAACGGCGGCAGGCCTGCGCCAGGCGCTGGCCCAGGGCGATACGCCCGATGTCATCGTGCTCGATGTCGGGCTGCCCGATGGCAATGGGTTCGAACTGGCCACGGAAATCCGCCAGGGCTACGGCGGCGGGATCATCATGCTCACGGCATTTGGCGGCAGCGAAGACCGCATCCGGGGGTTCGAAAGCGGCGCGGACATTTATCTGGTCAAGTACAGCTCGCTGCGGGAAATCGAAGCCGCCATCCGCAGCTTGCTGCGGCGCACCGACAATCACGCCGCTACTGCCGGGGACAATTGGGTGCTCGACAGCAGGAACTGGGCCCTCACCGCACCAAACCAGCGCTCGGTCCCGCTGACGGCAACGGAGTTTGCGCTGGTAAACCTGCTTTGCAGGCACGGTGGCGGTGTTTGCGAACGCCAGAAACTGGTGGCCACGCTGGCTCGTCCCAGGACGCATTTCGACAACCAGCATCTCGATGCCATCGTCAGCCGCCTGCGCCGAAAAATAGGAGATCGAGCGGAACTTCCCGTGCCCATCAAGGCGATCTATGGGGTGGGCTATACGTTTACCGCTCCGGTCATCATAAGGTGACGGCCCTGCTGCTGGACGGCGCTTTGCACAGGGATATATCCGCTTATCAAGCTTTGCCCGCGGCCGCGGGTGGCACGCGAAACCCGACGCCGAGCCGGTTGAAGGCATTCATCAAGCCGATGGCGTAGGTCAGGTCGGCCAGCTCTTTGTCGGTGAACTCGGCGGCCGCCGCGGCATACTCGTCATCGGGAATGGCGGTAATGGCGACGTTGGTCACCGTTTCCGCCCAGGCCAGCGCCGCGCGTTCGCGCGTATTGAAGACATCTCCCGATTCACGCCATGCCTGTACGAGTACCAGCCTTTCCACGGCCAGGCCCTGCTTGAGCAGATCGCGGGAATGCATGTCTATGCAGTAGGCGCAGCCGTTGATCTGCGAGATTCGCAGGTAGACGATATCGACCAGTTCTTTGGCCAGGCCGGATTTTTGAATATAGGCGTACACGCCGCCGAAGGCTTTATAGCCCTCGGGTGAAATCTTGGCATAGTCGAGGCGTTTGCTCATGATGTGTGTCCTTGAATGTGTTGGTCAGGAGTGTGCATCATGACTTATCATGGACTACCAAGAAAGAGCCAAGATATGGATCAGATACTGGTCCATGATCATTG
>DASPIV010000127.1:0-2621 GCA_035628955.1 Bordetella sp. | reverse complement strand
GAGCAGACGGATCTCGCTGCGGTGCAACTGCAGAATCCGTTGCACGATCACCAGCCCCAGTCCTCCGCCATCGCGCCGGTGCGGGCTAAGGGCCGACGCACGGGTAAACAGGCCGTCGCGCAGCTCGGCGGGTATGCCCGGGCCGGTATCGCTGACGCGCACTTCCACCGCCGACCCGGTGTTGCCCAGCCGCACCTGGATGCCAGAGCCCGGCGGACTGTGGCGGATGGCATTGTCCAGCAGGTTGGTCAGTACTCTTTCGATCATGCCCAGGTCGGCGCGCACCGGCGGCAGCTCGCGCGGAAAGTCGGTGCTCAGGCGCTGGCGGCGGGCCTCGGCTGCCAGTTCGAACTTCTGCATGACGTCCTGCACCAGTTCGGTCAGGGCAAAGGTATCGAGTTCTGGCTGCACCAGGCCGGATTCGAGCCGGGCCAGTTCGAACAGTTCTTGCGCCAGCCGGCCCACCTTGCGGCTTTGCCCCAGGGCAATATCCAGGTAGCGGTGACGTTCGTCGGGTTGCAGCGATTCATCCTTGAAGCGCAGGGTTTCCAGGTAACCGTGCAACGATGTCAGCGGGGTACGCAAGTCGTGCGAGATGTTGGCGACCAGGTCGCGCCGCTGCCGGTCCTGGCGGGTCAGTTCGCGCCACTGCTCGGCGATACGCTGCCCCATCTGGGCAAAGGCGCGGCGCAGCACCGCGATCTCGTCGCCGCGGCCATCGATGGCGCCGTCGTGGCGCAACGACGCCGCGGCAACGCCATCGCTGTCGAAATTGCGCACCGCCTGCGTCAACGAGCGCAGCGGCCGGGTAATCAGGGCGAACGCCACCAGGCCGGCCGCCAGGCCCAGCAGCCCCACCAGCGCGATCGACAAAAGCGTGGTGCGCAGGACCGCGCTGGCCGAAACGCTTGAAGCCAGCGCGTCGTGGGCTTCGCCCTGCAAGACCACATAGACATAGCCACGATCCTGGCCGTCGATGCGGATGGGTGCGGCGCTGAACACCTTGCGCGCATGGGTATTGCGCGGATCGACGCCCAGAATGGGCAAGGTATCGCCCGCCAGGAAGCGACGTACCGGCTCCATATCGACCCGGTCCAGCTTGACGTGGCCGGCGGGCGCCGCGTCGGCCTCGATACGGCCGTCATTGCCCAGCAGGTAGACTTCGACGGCGGGATTCACCGCCATCAACTGGTCGAACAGCATGCGCACGGATTCAGGCTTCCAGCCCCCGGCGTCCATCAGTGGGCGGCTGCCGGCGATATGCGCGGCCAGGCCGCTGGATAGCTGCTGCACCACTTCTTGCTGATAGCGTTCGTTGGCCGCCATGTGCAGCCAGGCCGACGCCCCGCAGCAGGCCAGCAGCAATAGCGCGAATACGGCCGACAGGCGCTGGGTCAGGGTCAGGCGCTTCATGCGGGCTCTCCAGGGCCTGGCGCGGCAAGTTTGTAGCCTCGGCCCCATACGGTCAGGATGCGGGCCGGTTCGGACGGATCAGCCTCGATCTTGGTGCGCAGCCGGTTGATGTGGGTGTTCACGGTGTGCTCGTAGCCTTCGTGCTGGTAGCCCCAGACCTGATTCAGCAAGTCCATGCGCGAGAACACTTTGCCGGGATGACGGGCAAAGAAGTACAGCAGGTCGAACTCGCGCGGCGTCAGCTCGAGCGGCTGGCCATCTACCGTCGCATCGCGTGCCACCGGGTCGATGGACAAGCCCAGCAATTCCAGGCGGCCGGCATCCAGGCGCGCATTGCGCTCCAGGGCGTCGGCGCGGCGTAGCAACGCCTTGATGCGCGCCACCAGTTCCAGCATCGAGAACGGCTTGGCCAGGTAGTCGTCGGCCCCCAGTTCCAGGCCCAGGATGCGATGCACTTCGCTGGAGCGCGCGCTGGTGATGATGATGGGCGTGTAGCGCGCCATGGCGCGGGCGCGCTTGCAGATTTCCAGCCCGTCGATACCCGGCAGCATCAAGTCCAGTATCAGGGCATCCCAGCGTCCGGTTTCGAGTTGGCGCATGCCCGCATCGCCGTCGGCCGCATGCGTGACCGCATAGCCCTCATCGCGCAGGTGCAGCCTCAGCAGGTCTGCGATATGGACATCGTCTTCGACGATCAGGATGCGTTTGGACATGGCTAGGTAAGGGAATGCGGGCCGGTAACCGCTATTGTCGCCAATTGCGACGAGCCAGTTATCACATTTAATTTAAGTTTGCGTGAGGATTTCGCCATGCGGCGCGGGCAAGAATGCCTGCATGGCTACCCCATTGCACCCCTACCCGCAGGCCGACGCCGCTGGCACTGCCCAGGCAATACACCCCCGCTGGCTGCGCGCCACCCATTGGCTGAACGCCCTGGCCGTGCTGGTCATGATTACCAGCGGTTGGCGTATTTATAACGCGTCGCCCCTGTTCGATTTTTATTTTCCATCCGGCGCGACGCTGGGCGGCTGGCTGGGGGGAGCCCTGCAATGGCATTTTGCCGGTATGTGGCTGCTGGCCGCCAATGGGCTGTTGTACCTGGCCCTGAACCTGGCCAGCGGCCGATTGGCGCGCCGCTTCTTCCCCCTGTCGCCTCGTGCCGTCGCCAGCGACCTGGCCGCCGCACTGCGAGGCCGCCTGTCGCACGC
>DASPIV010000126.1:0-4277 GCA_035628955.1 Bordetella sp. | reverse complement strand
GCTACGAAGGCCGGCTGTCTACCGGCGGCAACCTGGCGTTTCCATTCACGCCGCCAGAGGTCTCTGTAGGCACGGCCTACCAGTTCAGCGTCTATCACATCATGGAAACAGACAGGCTGGACGAGCTATTCCCGGTGACAGTGGAGCAACTGTAGTCTGAGTACTTATGGGCCGGCAGGTAGCGGGCGCCGGCCCGGTCTTGCGATAGGCAGGATCAGCGTGCGTCCGGCTCGTTGGCGCCATAGCGTGGTTGCCTAATGCGCGCCCAATTGTGACGCATGCCACTTGAGCAGCCGCGCCTCGGCCATTTCGATAGCCTTGAACGACAGCACGCCCAGCACACATAACAAGCCCAGGGCGACGAACACCGTGGGCGTATCGAAGCTGCCCTGCGCCACCAGGATGACGTGGCCCAGCCCCGATCCTCCAGCCACGAACTCGCCCACGATCGTGCCTACCAGCGCGAACGAGATGCCCACCTTCATGCCGGCGAAAATGCTGGGCAGGGCGTTGGGAAACTGCAGCTTCCACAATACCTTGGCGCGGGTAGCCTGATTCACCCGTGCCATGGCCAGCATGTCGGGATCGGTGGACTTCAGCCCCAATACCGTGTCGATCAGAATGGGGAAAATCGCGATCAGCATTGCGATGGCCACCTTGGGCGCTTCTTCGGTGCCCAGCCAGATGACGAACAGCGGGGCAAGCGCGACCTTCGGAACCGCGTTCAGTGCCACTAGCAGCGCATACAAGGTGCGGTCCAGAAAGCGTGAATATACGATGCCGATGGCTGCGCCCACCCCCAGCACCACAGCCAGGGCGAAGCCCAGCAGGGTGGTAATCATGGTGTCCAGGGTTTCTTTCAGCAGATAGGCCGGTGCCGCGAAGAACTGGGTAATGACCAGGCTGGGCGCCGGCAGCAGGAAGCTGCGGACAGCAAAGGCGCGCACGCATACCTCCCACAGCACCAGCAAAACCACGGTCGTGGCCAGCACTTCCCACCGGCGCGTCACGGTGTTCCAGACGTACTTCATGTTGGCTACCCCTTGTAGATGCCCAGGTCGCGGAACTTGTCGCGGATGCGCTTGACGTACGCCACGAACTGCGGCGTTTCGCGCACGTCCAATCCGCGCGGTCGCGCGATGTCGATCGGGACCACTTCCTCGATCCGGCCGGGAGAGCGCGCCATGATCACGACCCGGCCACCCAGATAGACGGCTTCGGGAATCGAATGGGTAATGAAGACGACGGTCTTCCGGGTGGCCAGCCAGGTTCGCTGCAGCTCGGCGTTCAGTTCATCACGCGTGAAAGGGTCCAATGCGCCGAACGGTTCATCCATCAGCAGCAGCTGCGGATCCAGCAGCAGGGCACGGCAGATCGATACGCGCTGCCGCATCCCGCCGGATAATTCGCGGGGGAAGCACTCGATGAAACCGTCCAGGCCGAACAGCGACAACAGCTCGCGTGCCCTGGGCTCGTGATCGCGCCGCTTCAGGCCATGAAACTCCGCGGCTACCAGCACGTTGTCCAGGATGTTGCGCCATTCCAGCAGCAAGTCGCGCTGGAAGACCACACCCATGTTCTGCGGAGGCGCAGTAATCCGCTGGCCCTGCAGGGCCAACTGCCCGCTGGATATCGATTCCAGGCCCGCGATGCATTTCAGCAAGGTACTCTTGCCGCAGCCGCTGGGTCCGACGATGCTGATGAACTCACCCTGTCCGATGGACAGGCTGATGTCCTGCAGAGCCTGCAGCCGGCCGCGTTCGGTCTCGTAGATCTTGTTGACCTGCGTGACCTCCAGAAAACCCGGCTGCGGAGCACTCGTCGCCACGGGCGGCATGTCAGTCGTTGGACAGTAGCGCATTGGTGTAGAAGTCCGAAGGCTTTCGGCCGGATTTGATCATGCCGGCACTTTCCATGGAATGAATCGCCGCGGCCCAGTCGCTGTCGTACTGTTGGCCAAACGGGGCATTCTTGACGGTGGGGCTTTCGAAGAACGGACGGTAGGCTTCCAACTGGCCGCGCAGCACGTCGGCGTTCAGGTTTGCGTTGGGCCGTTGTGCCAGGACGGCCTTGACGGCCTCGTCGATATGGCCATCGTAGATGTACTGCCAGGCCTTGACCTGCACCTGCACGAACTTGCGCAAGGCATCGCCCTTCTGCTTCAGCGTGGCGGGCGTGGTCACCAGGCCGTAGCTGGGAAAGCTGATGCCGCTGTCGGCCAGCAACAGGGCGGTGGCCGGGCGCGCCTTGCTGACCATCGGCATGCCGAAGGGGGCTTGCGACATGAAGGCGTCGCTATTGCCCGACGCGTAAGTAGAGATCATGGCGCTGGGCGAGACCATGACCATGTTCACGTCGCTGCGGCTCAGGTTGTTGGCCTTCAGGAACGGATCGATGAACGGCGCCCAGGGGCTGGTGGTGAAACAGACAATCTTCTTGCCGCGCAAATCCTGGGGGGTCTTCACGTTCTGGCCGGCGTCGGTCATGACGGCCAGGTCGCCGGTGCGCGCAAAGCCGGCAATGGCAACCAGGTCCAGGCCGCTTTCCATGGCCACGGCCATGGTGCCCACGGATACCTGGCCCACGTCGACGCGGTCGGCGCCGATCAGTTGCAGGGTGTTGATCGAGCCCGTGCCATCCTGTACTTCCACATTCAGGCCCGCTTCTTTGAACCAGCCTTTCTGCGTGGCCAGGTGCATGGCGGCGTGCAGGCCCCAGGGCGAGAAGTCCATGCGCACTTTCAGGTCCTGGGCCGCGGCCGCCGGCGCAGCCCAGGCGGATATCGATAGTGCCGCCGCGGCCAAGGCTGCGGGCCATTTGAACACGGGTGACAGCTGCTTGATCATCTTTTTCCCCTTGGGAATCAACCTGCCTTGAAGAGAAACCGCGCGACGTGGGCCAGTCAGGCGGCGTCGGCACGCAGTACCGCGGTGGCCGCGGCATCCACCTGACCGGACGCCGGATCCGCCACCACGCGGTAGTTCTGCCGCACATAGGCCGCCGTGAGCTTGTGGTTCCAGACGTCGCGTTCGATTGCAGCCAGGTCGCGTTGCATCGGGTCGCCAAAGCCGCCTCCGCCAGGCTGTACATGTGTGATGGTATCGCCGCGTGCAATGGTCATGTTGACCTTGCTGGGCAGTTGCCGGTCCGGCTGGCCATCGGTGCTCAGGATATTGGCCGCCGCCTTGGCCGGGCCGCCGCCCGCCAGTCCATAGGGTTGGAACTTCATGCGGTCGGCCCGCAGCTGCATGAGCACATCGTCGGCCAGTACCCGGTAACTACGCCGTATGCCCAGGCCGCCGCGATAGCGGCCCGCCCCGCACGAGTCTGGCTCCAGTTCGTAGGCTTCGACGCGCACCGGATGCTGGGCTTCCAGGACTTCGACCGGAGTGTTGGACAAGTTCTGCGAGGCATTGGTGATGGCTTCGATGCCGTCGGCATCGGGGCGGGCCCCCCAGGCGCCGCAGATCATGTCGACGATGATGTACGGTTTGTGCTGGGCATTCTTGCCGGACAGGCAGACCACGGTGTTTCCCCCTTCGCCGGCTGCCGGGATGCGGGCCGGCACCACTTGCGCCAATGCGCCCAGCATCGCGTCGAACACGCGATACCCCGTCAGTGCGCGGGCGGCCACGGCTGCCGGTTCCAGCGGGTTCAATACGGTGCCGGAGGGCACGTGGATGTCCACGCAACGGAACACGCCCGCATTGTTGGGCACGTCCCCGTTCAGAGCGCAGCGCACGCTCAGGTAAGTGCATGACTTGGTGTAGGACAGCGTCGAGTTGATGGCGGCGCGCACCTGGGGCGACGAACCGCTGTAGTCCACGCTGACATGGTCGTCGTGCACGGTCAGTGCCACATTGATCGGAATGGGATCGGGCGAGAGGCCGTCGTCGTCGATATAGTCCACGAACTTGAAGGTGCCCTTGGGCCAGCGGCGGATTTCATCGCGGGTCAGGCGCTCGGCGTAGTCCAGCAGTTCGGCGAAGTAGGCACGCGTGTGCTCGCGGCCGTAGCGGTCGAAGAGCGCGGTCAGTTCGCGCACGCCGACTTTGGCGGCGGCGTACTGGGCGCGCAAGTCGCCGAGTACGCGGTCGGGCACGCGCACATTGCGCGCCACGATGCGTTCCACTATGTCGTTGATGCGGCCTTCCTCGTACAGTTTCACCACCGGGATCCGGATGCCTTCCTGGTATATCTCGGTGGAATCGCTGGCATTGGAACCGGGCACCCGGCCACCTACGTCCGTGTGGTGGCAGATCACCACGCAATAGCCT
>DASPIV010000125.1:0-2900 GCA_035628955.1 Bordetella sp. | reverse complement strand
GCATTTGCGCTACCGGCTCACGGTGGCCTGGCCGCGCCTGGCGATCTGGGGCGCGCGCGCTTTCTGCGGCATACGTTGGCAGGTCAAGGGCGCCGAAAACCTGCCCGACGGGCCCTGCATTCTGCTGTCGAAGCATCAGTCGGCCTGGGAAACGCTGTACTTCCCCGCGCACATGCCGCGCGAAGTCTGCTATGTGTACAAGAAAGAATTGCACATGCTGCCGTTCTTCGGCTGGGGCCTGGCGCTGTTGCGCATGATCCCCATCGACCGCGCCAAGGGCCGCGACGCTTTCGAGCAGGTCATCCGGCAGGGCAAGGTACGGCTCGAAGAAGGCCGCTGGCCGCTACTGTTTCCCGAAGGCACGCGCGTGGCTCCCGGCCAGACCGCGCGCTTCAAGATGGGCGGCGCGCTGCTGGCCTCGCGTACCGGGGCCATCGTGATCCCGGTGGCGCACAACGCCGGCGAATGCTGGCGGCGCAATGCCTTCGTCAAGCGGCCCGGCATGATTACCGTATCTTTCGGGCCCGCGATAGAATCGCAGGGACTTTCCCCCGAACAGCTCAACAGCAAGGTGCAAGCCTGGATCGAAGGGGAAATGCGCCAACTCAATCCAGAAAGGTATGCCCAGCAACGGTCAGCTTGACCTCTTGTTCGCCGAACCCGCCGCCCCGGCGCCGCGCGCGCCCGAGGCCGCTTCGCTGCTGACGCCGCCCGCGGCTCCCGCCCCCGCCCAGACCGTAGCCACGCCACGGCCCGAACCGCTGCCAGCGGGGGCACGCTGGCGTGAGGTCACCACCGAGCAACAAACCATCGGCTTCGTGCTGCTGCGTTCGCGCCGGCGCACCATCGGCTTCGTGGTGGCCGACGACGGCTTGCGCGTCACGGCACCCAACTGGGTGACCCTGACCCAGATCGACGAGGCCGTGCGCGAAAAAGCCCGCTGGATTCTTGCCAAGCTGCGCGACTGGCAAACCCGCAAAGAACAACTGGCCATGGCCCAGACTCTCTGGCAGGCCGGCGGCGAACTGCCCTACCTGGGCAAACGCATTGTGCTGGGGGTGGGCGCCGATCACCGGCAGGCCCGCCTGTCGGGCGATGCCGACGCCCCCAACGATGGCGACACCCTGTGGCTGGCGCTGCCAACCGACGCCGACCGGTCACGCATACGCGATGCCGCCCAGGCCTGGCTGCAGCAACGCGCCGGCGCCGTATTCGGCGCCAGGCTGGCGCACTTCCTGCAAGTCAGCGGCCTGAAAATCCGCCGCTGGCGCCTGTCGTCGGCGGCCACCCGCTGGGGCTCGTGCACCAGCGACGGCAACATCATGCTGAACTGGCGCCTGATCCATTTTGCGCCGGCCATCATCGACTACGTCATTGCCCACGAGCTGGCCCACCTGCGCGAAATGAACCACAGCCGCGATTTCTGGGCCGAAGTCGGCAGCATCCTGCCCGATTTCGAACAGGCCAAGAACGTACTGCGGCGGCACGACCCCGCCAGCCTGCCGCAGTTTTAGCCGGTCGCTCTACGGCTTTCGTCAGGAATCAAATCATCGGCATCGGCCGCGCGGTCGAAGTAGCAGGGACAAGATTCGCAGTGTCCCATCGGGCAAAAAGGGCCCGCCGTCCCAGCACATGCGACACTGTCGCTTTCCGGCGGAAAGGATCGGGTCATGGAGCTGCGGCAGCTGCGCTATTTCGTCAAAGTGGTCGAATTCGGCAGCATGGGCCGGGCCGCGGCCGACCTGGGCGTGGTCACCTCGGCGCTCAGCCAGCAAATCAGCCGCCTGGAAAGCGAACTGTCGACCCGCCTGCTCACGCGCACGTCCAGCGGCGTGGTGCCCACCGACGCCGGCCTGGCGTTCCTGCGCCAGGCCCAGCTCGCGCTGCGCCATGCCGATGGCGCGGCGCGCGCCGCCCGCGCCTTGCGCCTGACCGGCGAAGTCAGCGTGGGCCTGCCGGCCACCACGGCCTCGGTACTGGCCGTCCCATTCCTGCGCGCCATGCGCGAACGCTACCCCGATGTGCGCGTGCACCTGGTGGAAAGCCTGTCGGGCTACCTGAGCGCCATGCTCAACGCCCGCCAGCTCGACCTGGCCATGGTGTTCCGTACCGACTCGGCACGCCGCTGGAGCACCCTGCCGCTGATCGACGAACGGCTGTTCCTGATCGCCCCGCCCGGCCTGCCCGGTCTGCCGCCCGAAGGCCCGGTGCGCTTGCGCGACATCGCCCGCCTGCCCCTGCTGCTGCCCAGCGCCAGCCATGGCCTGCGTGCGCTGGTCGATGCCGCTTACGCGCGCCTGCGCATGGAGCCCAACCTGGCTGCCGAAATCGACGGGCTGGACGTGCTGATGGACCTGGTGCGCGACGGCTTCGGCGCCACCATACAGCCCGGCGCCGCCACGGTGCGCCTGCGGGGCGAGCCCCTGGCGTTGCGCCAGATCGCCGATCGGCACCTGCGCCGTGCCAACCTGCTGGCCAGCGTATCCGACGACGAGCTGTCGCCGGCCGCGCTGGCGGCCCGCGTGCTACTGGCCCAGACCGCCGAAACCCTGGTGCGGGCAGGCATCTGGCCTGGGGCGAGTCTTCACAAATCGTGAACGACTGTTGACGATCGCAGGCTGGCGCGCCCACGGGGCCCGGCCTATAGTCGCGGGCTGACTCTACAGGCCCAATCTCATGATCGACGTATTGGTAATAGGCGGCGGCAACGCGGCGCTGTGCGCCGCATTGATGGCGCGCGAAGCCGGTGCCAGCGTGCTGCTGCTGGAAGCCGCCCCGCGCGAATGGCGCGGCGGCAATTCACAGCACACCCGCAACCTGCGCTGCATGCACGACGCCCCGCAAGACGTGCTGATCGAGGCTTACCCCGAAGAAGAATACTGGCAAGACCTGCTCAAGGT
>DASPIV010000124.1:0-5824 GCA_035628955.1 Bordetella sp. | reverse complement strand
CCGCGCCTGGCGCCGCCAGCGCGGGCGCCGCGGCAACGCACAGCAATGCCGCAGCGGCCAGGGCTGCAGCGCATTGGTCGAAACGATGGATGAGGCTCATGTTGTCTCCCTGATTTGTTTTGCGGATAGGTGTCGCCGGCGGCGCTAGAGGGGATCCCAGTCAAAGATATCCTGCGTCCGGTCCAGCGGATAGAAGCTCTTGCGCAGCGCCGGCATGGCGTGCGTGGCGATGCTGTCGGCCGTCCAGCCTGTCGATTCATGCACCGAACGAAGCGGCCGGCTCTGGCTCATCAGGAAAATTTCATTGGCGCGCACCGTGAATATCTGGCCGGTGACGTCCATGGCGGCATCACTGGCGAGAAAGCGCGCCAGAGGGGCGATCTTGCGGGTTTCCATCACCTTCATGCGCTCGACGCGCTCTTGCTGGTCGGGAGTGTCGGTAGGAATGCTGCCGATCAGCCTGCTCCAGGCAAAGGGCGAAATGCAATTGGACCGAACGCTGTACTTGTGCATATCCAGCGCCATCGATTTCGACAGCGCCACGATGCCCGCCTTGGCCGCCGAATAATTGGCCTGCCCGAAATTGCCGATCATCCCGGAAGTCGATGTCATGTTGATATAGCTGCCGCCATTCTGCTTCCTGAAGTGGGGAGCGGCGGCGCGCGCGCAATAGAACGAGCCGTTCAGGTGCACATCGAGCACGCCGCGCCATTCCTCGATATCCATGTTGAAAAAGAACCGGTCACGCAGGAACCCCGCGTTGTTGACCACCACGTCGATCCGGCCATAATGATCGAGCGCACACTCGATGATGCGGCTGGCCGACGGCCACTCGGCCACGCTGTCGGTATTGGCCACCGCCTCGCCGCCCAGCTGCCTGATCTCATCCACCACGGCCTGCGCCGGGCTGGCGCTCTGGCCTTCGCCCTTGGCTGTCGTACCCAGATCATTGACGACGATCCGCGCGCCGGCCTGGGCCATTTCCAGCGCCATATCGCGTCCGATGCCGTTTCCTGCACCCGTGATCACGACGACCTTGTTATCGAGTTTGGTGCTCAAAAATTTCTCCTTCGATTAATCTGCTTGCCATATTGGCAAGCAACCTGATCTAGAATTCAGCTTCCAGCGAACGGTTCAATCCATTGCCCGTAAAGCCGTGTGTTTCCTTTCCTGTAAGACCTGATGACCACAATCAAACGCGTAAAGGCTGCAGATCGCACACTTGACCTTCTTGAGGCATTTGCCCGCAGCAAGCGCCCGCTGAGCCTGTCAGAAGCCGCCAAAGAGATCGACATGCCGGTCAGCAGTTGCCATGTCCTGCTGCGCACGCTGACCTCGCGCGGCTACATCACTACGTTCGACCAACATCGCCTGCATTACCCCAGCAAGCTGCTGTTCGAACTCGCCAGCACACTGCTGGCCAACAATCCCGTCATTGCGATCATTTCCCCGTTTCTCCAGACCCTGTGCGACCAATGCGGCGAAACCGTCGTGCTGGGCAAGCGGCTGGGCAACCATGTCATCTACCTGGATGTCTACGAAACCTCGCAGACCATCCGCTTCAGCGCCCGCGTCAGCACATTGCGCGACCTGCACTCCAGCGCGCTGGGCAAGGCGTTGCTGGCACAGATGCCGGAAGCGGAACGCAGCACTTTCGTGTCCCAGTTGCCGCTAAAGCCCATCACCGGCCATACCCACACCGACGCGTCGACCTTGCTCGCCAACATCCGCGAAGGGCTCGAGCGCGGCTGGCAAATTACCCATGGCGAAAGTGTCGATGACGTCATGGCGATTGCCCACGGCATTTTGCTGGGTGGCGAGCACTACGCCGTAGCCATCGCCGGCCCCCTGTCGCGCATGCAGCCCAAGCTGCAGGCGCACGCACAGGCCTTGTTGGCTACCCTGCAAAGCCTGAGCGCCGAAGCCGGCTGACGCAGCGCTCAATCCGCCGTAATGCCGGCTGCCTTCACCACCTTGCGCCATTTCGACACTTCGCTGCCATGAAAATCCTGCAGTTCGGCGGGCGTCGACGGCGTGATTGCGAAGCCCGCTCCTGTCAGTACTCGTACCACGTCCGGCATCCGCAGCACGCGCTGCAGATCCCGGTTCAATAAGGCGATTGCCGAGTCGGGCGTACCCGCTGGGGCATACAAGGCGAACCAGGCGCTGACGTCGTAGCCCGGCAGCGTATCCGCCACCAGCCGCACGTCCGGGAATTCCGGAGACCGCGCGGCTCCGGTCAGTGCCAGCAGCTTGACCTTGCCCGCCTTCACGTGCTCGGCAGCCGATACCACGGGCTCGATCATGAGATCGATATGCCCGCCCATCAGGTCGACCTGCGCCGGCCCGCTGCCCTTATAGGGCACGTGCACCATCTTGATTCCGCTCATCTGCATCAACAACTCTGTCGCCACGTGCTGCGATCCCCCGACGCCACCCGTGGCGTAGTTGAGCTTGCCCGGTTTCTGCTTGGCCAGCTCGATCAGCGCTTGTATTGAATCGACCGGCAGCGAAGGATTGACGATCACGCCGAAGGGGGTCGATCCGATCATCCCCACCGGCGCGAAATCTTTCATGGGATCCCAGGCGAGCCCCGAGTTGACGACCGGATTGATGGCTATCGTGCCGATGGTGCCCAAGCCCAATGTGTAGCCGTCGGCGGGCGCGCGCGCCAGCGCCTGCAGGCCTATGGCCCCCATGGCGCCCGCCAGGTTTTCGACCACCACAGGTTGGCCCAGTTCGCCCGCCAGCTTGTCGGCAATAACCCGTGCCACCAGATCGGTAGAACCGGAGGGTGCGTTGGGCACGATCAGCTTCAAGGGCCGTGCAGGGTAGTCTTGCGCCTGCGCGCAACCCATTGCCGCCAGCAGCAGGGCGCCCAACCACAACGCCGTGGAACGGGCGCGCCGCGCGTACTCATGATTCATGATGTCTCCTGGGTATAGGGCACGTTCTTGTTGACGAGATCCCATACAAACCGTGCCGAGGGTTTGTTCTGTTCTTCATGGATATGGCCCACCAGCCCAGCCGCGCGGCTGACAACGGCAATGCCGCGCATGATCTTCTGCGGCACACCGATTTCGCCCAGCACGGCCGCGACCGCGCCGGTAACGTTGATGGTCAGGTGCTTGCCGAAAGCCTTGTCGACCTCTTCCGACAACGTCGCCAGGGCATCGATATGGCGGCCCGCGGCGCCATGCCGACGCGCCACCTGGAACAATTTCGGCGAGCGGGGATCGTCGGGCTTGTGGAACGGATGGCCGAAGCCCGGCATGGGCAAGCGCCCCCGGACGTGGGCCTGGACAATTTCGGTGGCACGCTCGCGCATGCGCTGCGGCTGAGACAGCAGATCTTCGATCAGGATAGCGGCGCCTTCCATGGTGCCGATGAACGTACCGCCCACACCCAGAATGCCCGCGGCAATCGCGCTTTGCATGGCTTCCGGCGTGGAATCATAGATCTGGCGAGCCACGATCGAACTGGGCGTGAAGCCATGTTCCATCAGGGTTACCAGCACCGCGTCCAACACCTTGGACTGCAGCGGGGTCGGACGTTGCCCCATCAGTTGCAGGAACATCATGTCGGTGAACGACACCTCGCCGATCAGTTCGTTGACGAGGTCCTGTTCACGCACATGGATACTGTCGACAGAGTGGCGGGCAATCGCGGTAGTGGGCGCGGTATGCTTCATGCCCCTGCTCCCGTTGCCGGCTGTGCATCGCGCGCCTTGACCACCAGATGCCAGGTGCTTTCCATGACATCGTCGCCATGCTGGTTCACGGCCACCCGCGTCATCACGATGGTGCCCCGGCCCGGCTTCTTGCCCGGGATCTTGTCGGCGATGCCCAACCGCACATGAATCGTGTCGCCGAGCTTGCACGGCTTCATGAACCGGCATTCCAGGTTCTTCAGCCCCAGTATCGAAGGTTCGAGATACTTCATCAGCGGCAGCCGCGTGCACAGTCCCGAGCTGATCGATAGAACCAGCAAGCCATGCGCGATGCGTCCGCCATGCATGGTCTGCCCGGCGAACTCGGCATCCACATGCAGGGAGTTGTAATCGGCCGACAGGCCGGCGAAGTTCACCACGTCGGCCTCGGTAATGGTGCGCGCGGAAGTCGTGAAATGGTCGCCCACGGTGAAGTCATCGAAATAGAGGGTGTATCCCTCCGCCAATATGGACAGGCGATCGGACATGCAAGAGCCTCCTTTTAATCGGATCGATGGGTCGTTGGATATTTGTTATGGGCCTTGGCGGCACTAGGCCGGCAGGCTGCCGAAAGCCGAAATACCCAATAGATCGCGGCCGATGATCAGGGTCTGGATCTCGCTGGTGCCCTCGGGGATGACAGCGCCCCGCGTATCGCGGAAGATGCGTTCGATGGGGTATTCCTTGCTGTAGCCCATGCCGCCGTGCACTTGCAGCGCCAGATCGGCGACCTCGTGGGCGGCCTGGGCCGCATAGAGTTTGGCCACCGAACATTCCATGCGAGCCGCCGTGCCGCGATCCAGCGCGCGGGCGGCCCGCCGGCAAAGCTGGCGCGCCGCGTCGGTTTTTACTTTCATGTCGACCACCATCTTTTGCACTAGTTGGAAGCTGGCGATGGGCTGGCCGAACTGCTTGCGCGTTTGCGCGTATTCGATTGACAGGTCCAGTGCGGCCTGGGCCGCCCCCACCGCGCCGGCGGCTACCGCCAGGCGGCCGAAGTTCAGGCCCCGCAGAATCGCCTTGAGCCCTTCGCCGACATTGCCCAGCACATTGCCGGCCGGCACCTCGGCATCCTGGAACGACATTTCGGATGTGACGGTCGACCGCAGGATCATGGTTTCAAGGCGCCGCGAGCTGAATTGCGTCTGCTCGCGGTCCACCAGAAATGCCGTGATGCCGCCGGGCTCGCCTTCGGCGCCAGGCACGACGCGCGCCATCAAGATACCCAGCTCGGCAATAGCGCCATTGGTGATCCACATCTTGCTGCCGTTGACGACGTAGTGATTGCCCACCCGCCGGGCGCGGGTTTCCAGCCCCGCCACATTGGAACCATGATCGGGCTCGGTGATGCCGATCCAGACGCGCAATTCGCCAGCCAGCAAAGGGGCCAGGTAGCGTTCCTTTTGTTCCGCCGTGCCCAGCGAATCCAGCAGCAGGACTGCCATGTTCATGGTGTTCAAGGTGGATCGCAAGCTATGCCAGCAATAGCCCGCCTCTTCCATGAGCAGGGCGTAATCCAGGTGGCTCAGATCGAACCCGCCGCGCGCTTGCGGCAAGAAGCCTCCCAAAAAGCCGAAATCCGCCAGCCGCCTGGGCAAAGTCCAATCGAACTCGCCTTTGGCCTCGAATGCGGAAACAGCCGGCGCGACCTCGCGCCGCAGGTACTGCGCCACGCTGTCGCGCAGTGTTCGCTGTTCATGGGTCAGTTCCTCATCATCGCGAGACATCGGGCCTCCGGGCCTCATAGAGGGTTAGGCTGGCATCGAATAATTTCAGCCAGGTAAAATTTATTCTTCCATAGTAAAATGATGAGTGAATAATCAAAACCTCGCCACAGGGATAACCCTGTGGCGAGGTGTGCGAGAACGCCGTGGCGGCCCGCCGTGGTGGCCCAGCCGTTGGTGGCCCTTATGGGGGTAGGAATACACTCACTTTTTGCGCCTATCGGCCCCGCCCATGCTCGCCTCCGTCGACCTGACCGCCTATCTGTCCCGCATCGGCCAGCCAGCCGCTCCCGCCGCGCCAACGCGCGATGCGCTGCAAACCCTGGTGCTGCATCATGTGCAGGCCATTCCTTTTGAAAATTTGAATCCGTTTGCCGGCTTGCCCGTCAGC
>DASPIV010000123.1:0-4335 GCA_035628955.1 Bordetella sp. | reverse complement strand
TGCCACCCTGGAAGCGCAACTGGGCCTGAACGACCCATGGTATGTGCAATACCTGCGCTGGGCCTCGGCGATGCTGCATGGGAACATGGGCACGTCGCTGTCCATGAACCAGCCGGTTGCCGACGTGATCTGGGGCGCCGTGGGACGCTCGGCGCTGCTCGCCGGGATATCCATCGTGCTGGTGGCGATCATCGGCATCTGGCTGGGCGTCTATGCGGGCGTGCGGCGGGGGTCGAAATCAGACAATGCGATCTCGATGGTCACCTATGTGAACATTGCGGTGCCCGAGTTCTTCTGGGCCATCGTCGTGATCATGCTGTTCGCCGGCTATTTGCGCATACTGCCCGCCACCGGTTATGCCAGTCTGGATGACGGGCTGTGGAACTGGCTGCGCCATTTGATCCTGCCGGTGTTCACGCTGGTGACCGGGTTGATCGCGCACGTGTCGCGGCTGACGCGATCCAGCGTCATCGACGTAATGAACACCCAGTACATCCGCGCCGCGCGGGCGCGCGGCCTGTCCGAAAGGCGGGTCGTACGCGATCACGCCTTGCGCAATGCACTGCTTCCCGCCATTACCGTGCTGGCGATCGACGTCGGCGTGCTGATGGGCGGCGTGGTGGTGGCCGAGACCATTTTCTCTTTCCCGGGCCTGGGGCGCACCCTGATCTACGCCATCCAGCACATGGACCTGCCCCTGTTGCAGGCCAGCATGATGGTCGTCACGTTCGTGTACGCCATGGCTAACCTGAGCGCAGACCTGCTTTATGCCTTTCTCAATCCGAAGATCCGCTACGGGCGCGGCGATGCCTGAGCACCGGGCCGTCCGCAAGATAACGGGCCTGCATGTCGGGCTGGCGCTGTTGCTGTTCATCGTCGTCATGGCGGTGATCGGGCCCAGCGTCTCTCCGTATGAAATGGACGCGACGTCCCTGGAGCAGCGCCTGGCGCCGCCCAGCGCCATGCACTGGCTGGGCACCGACGAGTTCGGCCGCGACGTGCTGAGCCGCATGCTCAACGGCGCGCAGTCTTCGCTGGTCATGGGTTTCGGGGCCACGCTGTTCAGCATCCTGGTCGGTGTGCCGCTGGGGCTGGCGGCAGGCTATTTCAAGGGCTACATCGACGACATCATCATGCGCGTGGTCGATGTGATGATCTCGGTTCCGCCGGTCATCCTGGGCCTGCTGATACTGTCGCTGACCTCGCCCAGCCTGTGGAAGACGACACTGGCCGTCGGCCTGGTTTATGTGCCCATCATGGTGCGGCTGACCCGAAGCGTGACGCTGGAGGTTTGCGGTGAAGAATACGTGCAATCGGCCAAGGCTCGCGCGGAGTACAACTGGTACATCCTGTTTTCGGAAATCCTGCCCAATGCGTGGCCGGCCATTATCGTGGAGTCCGCCTTGCGGGTGACATTCGCCATTTTGCTGGGTGCCGCACTGAGCTTTCTTGGATTGGGCGTGCAGCCGCCCGCCTCGGATTGGGGCTTGATGATTGCCGAGGCCAGGCCCTTCATCGCCACGGCGCCCTGGATCGCCTGTGCGCCCGGCATCGCCCTGTGCCTGACGGTGATGGCGATCAACCTGGTCGGGGACGGCCTGCGCGAGCGCCTGGACCCCCGCCTGAACCGGAGCCGGGCATGACGCAACCCGTGCTTTCGATACGCAAGCTGTGCGTGGATTTCGTGGCCGGCGATACATCGGTGCAGGCGCTGCGTAACATCAGTTTCGATATCGCGCCGGGTCAGGCGCTGGGATTGGTCGGCGAGTCGGGGTCCGGCAAGAGCACCCTGGCATTGGCGGCATTGGGCCTGCTGGACGAAGAGGCCCGCATCCGTGAAGGCGCGGTCCTGTTCCAGGGGGCCGACCTGTACGCGATGGACGAAGACGGGCGGCGCGCGCTGCGCGGCGACAAGATCAGCATCGTTTTCCAGGATCCCTTCACCAGCCTGAACCCGTCTTTGCGGGTCGGACGACAAATCGCCGAGCCATTGCTGGTGCATCGCGGCTTCACGCCCCAGCAGGCCGATGCCGAGTGCATTCGCCTGCTTGAAGAGGTGGGCATCCACGACCCGCGCAAGATGATGCGCAGCTATCCGCACCAGCTTTCCGGCGGCATGAAGCAGCGGGCCCTGATCGCGGCGGCCCTGGCCTGCGATCCGGAACTGCTGATCCTTGACGAACCCACCACCGCGCTGGACGTGACTGTCGAGGCCCAGATCCTGGAATTGCTGGCGCAATTGCGTGCGGTCCGGAATCTGTCGATGCTGTTCATCAGCCACAATCTGGGCGTGATCGCCCGGGTCTGCGACGAGGTCTGCGTGCTGTACGCCGGCGAGGTGCTGGAGCAGGGGCCCACCAGCCGGGTGCTGGTCGATCCGCGCCACCCCTATACCAAGGGCTTGCTGGCCTCGCTGCCGCACCTGGGCGATCGGCGCCATCGCCTGGAGCCCATTCCCGGCCGCCTGCCGCATCCCTCCGCGCGGCCCGCGGGATGCGTATTCTCGGACCGCTGTGCCTTCGTCCAGGGCGAAGGCTGTGCGCAGCACCAGCCCATGGTGGCCCAAGAGCCGGGCCATGATAGCCGTTGCTGGCGATCGCTGGAGCTGGCAGGCCAGGGTTGGCGTTCGGCGAGCCCGCAACCGTTGCCCGCCACGCCGCGCGCCGTGCCGCCCGCGGGCTCGCCGATGGTGACGGTGCAAGGGCTGGAACGTTCTTTCGATGTGGGCGGATGGCGCCTGCCGCGCTTTCTGCGTGGCCGCAATGCGGCCGCGGCCGACCAGCATATGCGTGTCAAGGCTGTGGACGGCGTGTCGTTGCATGTCGGTGCGGGGGAAGTGGTGGGCCTGGTCGGCGAGAGCGGTTGCGGCAAGACGACGCTGGGCCGCTGCCTGATCAACCTGGTTCATCCTTCGGCTGGAGCGATCCGCATCGATGGCAAGGACCTGGTTGCGGCAGATGCGCGGGGGCGCCGCGCCATCCTGAAAGATGCGCAGATGGTCTTCCAGAACCCGGACTCGTCGCTCAATCCGCGCAAGACCGTGCGCGAGATCCTGGCGCGCCCGATGCAGTTGTTCGGCATCGTCGATTCCGCGGCCGGCCTGGAGCAGGAAGTCCTGAAATTGCTGGACACCGTACGCCTGGGCGCGCATTACGCCGACCGGTATCCGCACCAGATGAGCGGCGGCGAGAAACAGCGCATCGGCATCGCGCGCGCATTGGCCACCCGCCCGCGCTTCATCGTGTGCGACGAGGCTGTCTCGGCGCTGGACGTGTCGGTGCAGGCATCGATATTGAACTTGCTGTCGGATTTGCGTGACCAGCTTGGGGTGGCCTATCTGTTCATCTCGCATGACCTGGCGGTGGTGTCGCATATCGCCGACCGCATTTGCGTCATGTACAAGGGCAAGATCGTCGAAGAGGGGGCGACCGAGTCCCTGATCGCCGATCCGCGCCACCCCTATACGCAAAAGCTGCTTTCGTCGGTGTCTTCTGTTGAAAAGCACGCCGGGCGCGCGGCGGGCGGGCTTGTCCGGGATGCCTGCTGACCGGCGGCGAAAGCGGCCGGGGAGTTGCTACTATGTGCCTTTCTCCGGGAACAGCGGGATAGCCACTTATCATGAGCAGGGATCAGCACCCGACGCCGCGGCGGGCCACGCTGGCCGACATCGCCCGGCGTGCCGGCGTCGCCACGTCCACGGTGTCGCGCATTCTGCTCGACGAAAAAACCCTGAACATCCGTCCCGAAACGCGCCAGCGCGTGCTGGACCTGGCACGCGAGCTGGCGTATCGGCCCAACACACGCGCGCGCAGTCTGCAGGCGCGCCGTTCGTTCTCGGTAGGGTTGGTCGTACCCGAGATCGACAACCCGGCCTTCACGGCGATCATCCAGGGGGCCCAGCGTGTCGCGCTGGAGCGTGGCTATTCGCTGCTGATCGCCTACGCCGACAAAGATTTTCCTGACCAGGATCTCTACGCCCGGCTGGTCGAAGACAACCAGGTCGAAGGCCTGCTGGTCACCACCATACAAACGGCGCCCGTCTTCGATCCGGTACGCTGGAATATCCCGTATGTGCTGGTCAACCGCGAGCGTGGCGCAGACGATCCCAAAGTCATGGTCGATTACCAGGCCGGCACGCGCGATGCCGTGCTGTACCTGGCCGGGCTGGGCCATCGCCGTATCGCGTATGTCAGCGGGCCCCTGGCGCATTACACGGGCCGTACCCGGCTGGCGGGATTCAAGGCGGGCCTGGCGCAGGCCGGGCTGGAATTCGATCCGGCGCTGGTGGTGGAATGCGATTACGGCCGGACCCAGGCGGAATCGGCCATGACCGGC
>DASPIV010000122.1:0-3273 GCA_035628955.1 Bordetella sp. | reverse complement strand
TAGGTTTGCAACTGGCCGGCGCTGCGGGCCACTACATACAGAGTGCCGCGCAGGAAGCGCATGGCCGGCAGCGAGGCGGCGTGGGCCTCGAGCTTGGTCGCCTGGCCGTTTTCCACCAGCCACAAAGGGCCGCCGGTACGTTCCAGCACCGACACGACGACTTCGCCATTCTGGTCCGCGCCGATGGCGGGCTTGCCGATGTATTCAATACCCAGGTCGGTGGCCGCGCCCCAGCGCAGCGTGGGCAAGGCGGCATCGACCGGTGCAATGGCGCTTTCCTGCACGATGCGCACCAGGCGCCGGGTATCGCGATCGCGCAGGTACAGTTCGATCAGGCCTTGGGCATTGCGTATGGCCGCCAGGCCGCCGCCGCATGCGGGGGCGGGCACACGCTGCCAGGCGGCCCAGGCCGCATCGTCGTTGGCGCTGCGCTGCGACGTCGCGTATAGCTGGCCGTCGTTGTCGATGGCAAATGCCCAGTAGCGGTTGTGAGCGTCTTTGGCCATGGCCGCGTTGCCCCGGGCCTCGGGCAGCGGAGGCAGCGCCTGCCAGGGCGTCCAGCCGCTGTCGATGCCCTTCAGGGCGGTCCAGTGGTACAGGCCGTCGTTGCCCATGGCCACGGCAGCCGCGTCGCCGCGCGGCGCCACGGCGGGGGCACGGGCGGCGCGCATGCCGCCCATGGCCTGCCAGCCCTTCCAGGTGCCGTCCGTATTCTGCTTGTTGATCCACAGGCCGCCCAGCGTATCGCGGGCAATGATGCCCACAGATGAGTCCGGATAGGCAAACGAGACCAGCGGGCCGGCGGTGCGGCCGCCCAAGGTGTTCCAGCGGCGGTTGCGGGCGTCCCACATGTTGACCGCATCGTTGGACTCGCCGGCCGCGAAGACCATCAGGCCGCCTTGCGGGTCGGAAAAGAGTTCCGGGGCCACGTCGTGGCGCGAAACATAATATGAGCGGCGCACCCAGGCCGCGGCCGGGCCGGCGGGTTCCTGGCAACCGGTCGGGCCTGTGCAGTAGTGGTAGTCGTTCCAGGCGTACTGCCTGAAGATCTCGGACTTACTGGCGATTTCGGCGTCGGCCAGGTTGGTCTCGCGTTCCTGGCTGGGATAGTCGATGTAGCCGGTTTCGGCATAGTTGCCCGGTGTCTGCGCGATGGCCTCGCGCACCAGCCGCGCGCTGGCGATGTGGTCCGGGTGTCCGTGGCCGGCGCAGCGCCAGCACAGCTTGGTGTAGGGCACGCTGATCGTGTCGTCCAGGTGCCGCACGGTGGTGGGGCCGTAGCCCTTGATCATGGCCGCCAGTGTGCGGACCAGGTCGGCGCGGGTGTAGACGTCGCGATACGGGCCCAGCGTGTCGGCGACCATGCCCGGCACCGATTCGGCCTGGCTCAGCGGCGTCAGGCTGCCCCAGCCCTTGCCCAGCCATGGGTCTTTCAGGCGCATGTGCCACAGCTGCACGTGCGGATTGCCTTGCAGCGTGAAGCGGGCCACATGGTAAGCATTGATCGACACGGTGTCTTCTTTCCACAGGTCGGGCTGCCGGGCCATATAGGCATAGGCGGCGCGTACGCCGCGTTCGCGGCCCAGCATATAGCGTTCGCCCTCGCCCGCGTCGCTGGCCGTCAGGTACACGACCTGCACGCAGCCCCCGGCCTCGATGTTCGAGGCGATGTCGGGGTTCATGAAGAGCAGGTCGTCATCCAGGTGGGCGACGAAGGCCAGGTCTTTGATGCCGCGGCATTCGGCCAGGCTGGGGCCGGCAGCGGCGGCGCCGGAGCAGGCAAGCCAGCCCAGGCAGGGCAGCAGGAAACGAAGGGCGCGCAGGCAGCGGGCCGGTAAAGGGCGCATGGATCGTCAGGTGAACGACAACCCGATACGGAGCCTGGCGGTGAGCTGCGTCAGCCCGGGTATCTTGGTATGGCGTAACGTTGTTTTACGGTGCGTCAAGAGCACTTTGGAGGAGCTTGCTTCGACAGTTCGTCGATGGCATCCAGGTCGGGCTGGCGCGTCAGACTGTAGTTCAGGTTGGGTGTTTTGCCCAGCACCGACCTGACGCGCAGCACGTTGTTGGCCGCCACCACGAATTCGACGCGCTGGTTGCCGTTGGCATCGGCCAGCAGCACGCGTGGCGGGCGTTCGGCGGTGGCGTCCCAGCAGCCTTGTTCGGCACTGGGCTGGCCCAGGTTGCCGGCGCTGTCCAGGAAGGCGATACGGCTGCGCCAGCGCCCGTTGGGCGCCAGGGTCAGGGTGACGCGCTGGGCCGCGCATTGTGCGGACGGCGTCAGGCAGGGCAGGGTGCCCATGTAGGTCTGGGCCTGCGGTACCAGGGCATGGGCGGCGGGCGATTCGCTGCCGGCCGCTTGCGCAGCCGACGCGGCGCTGGCTTCGGTGGCTTCCTGGGCCGCGGCATCGGACGCGTCGGACTTGCCGCGGGTCTGGCCCGGGGGCGGTGCCTTCAGTTCGATCTGCAACTGCGAGGGAGCGCGCACCACGGGCCGATAGCCGGCGCCTTCGCCCTGGTATTGCGCATCGGTGACCGTGCTTGCCGCCGGCGGATTGTAGTAGCCCGCGGTGCGTTGCTGGGCACAACCCGCCAACAGCGCCGCGCCTGCCAGGGCGGCAGCGGTCAAGGCCAGGGAACTGCGGCGGGACGCCTGGATAAGCACGGAATCGGGCATAGTGGCTAGGCAGTAGTGAGTATGAGCAGGATTCTACGCATTTATGCAAACATCCGATACGCTTGCGCCACGGCCCGGGTTTGAACAATTCGCCGCATGCCGGAATAATGCGACGTCGCCGGCCGTCGCCGGCGCCACCCGTCCCCGGGCGGGCCTTTTATCGGGTTGTCTGAACTTCATGTGGCACGTCTTTGCTGTCGATCCTGGGTGGGCCATTGCCATGGCCGCCGTGCTGGGCCTGGCCGTCGGTAGCTGGCTGACCGTGCTGGCGCACCGCTTGCCGCACATCATGGAGCGCGAATGGCTGCAGCAGTATCAGGAATTCCGTCCCGCGGCCGCGCCCGCCCACGGGCCGGCATCGGCATCGGTCGCCTATACGCTGTGGCGGCCGGGCTGGCATTGCCCGTCCTGTGCCGCGCCGGTGCGCGGCTGGCGCCGCCTGCCGGTGCTGGGCTGGCTGCTGCTGCGCGGGCGCTGCGCCGCGTGCGGCGACGCCATTGGCTGGCGTTATCCCGCCACCGAACTCATGACCGCGCTGTTGTTTGCGCTGTGCGCCTGGCGCTTCGGGCCCACGCCGATGGCGCTGTGCGCAATGG
>DASPIV010000121.1:0-2042 GCA_035628955.1 Bordetella sp. | reverse complement strand
TATTGGCGTGCCCAGGACGACACCACCTCGATCGGCCTGGCCGAGGGCAGGCTGCGCGTGCAGGGAGTCCCCGGCGATGTGGTGCAGTTCGCCGACGTGGCACTGGCGCGCGGCGACGAAGGGGCGGGCGTGGCCGTGCGCGGCCAGCTTGCCGGCCTGCGCGCCAGCCTGCCCCACACTTTCGAGTCCGCGCTGCATGCCGATACGGTGCGTATCGACGCCAGCCTGCGCCGCCCGGCGCAGCAGCCTGCCGTGGTCGACGTGCGCCAGCTCGATATCGTCAATGCCGACCTGGATGCGCGCCTGCATGGCCGCTGGACCAGCCTGGGCAAGACCGCCGCCGGCACGGCCGATTTCCAGGGCAATCTGGCGCGCGCCGCCATGCCCGCCATCCACAAGTACCTGCCGCTCGAGGTCAGCGCCGATGCCCGCGAATGGCTGGCATACGGCTTGCCCGCCGGCCAGGCGCGCGACGCATCGGTTACCGTGAAGGGCGACCTGGACGAGTTTCCGTTCGAAGATCCGGGTGACGTCGGCGAGTTCCGCATCGCGGGGGCCTACGCGGGCGCCATCGTCGACTATGCTCCCGCGCATGGCGACACCAAGGCCTGGCCGCGGCTGGAGAACCTGTCGGGCAATTTCGCGGTGGACAAGGTCAGCCTGTCGCTGGACAGTCCCCGAGGGGCGATTGCCCATACCGGCGAAGGCCATACCCTGACACTGGGAACCGTGACCGCCTCGATTCCCGACATGGAACACGAGTCCATACTGCACATCGACGGACAAACCTCGGGGCCGGTGCCGGCCTACCTGGCGCTGGCGGCCAATTCGCCGCTGGGCGAACTGCTCGACGGCGCACTCGAGTCCGCCGAGGGCACCGGTACGTGGCAGGTGCCGCTCAAACTCGAAGTGCCGCTGGTCAACGCCGAGAACACCAAGGTCGATGGCCGCATCGTGTTCGCGGGCAACAACTTCCGATTCGTGCCGCAGATGCCTGAATTGCGGCAGTTGCGTGGCGAACTGCATTTTTCCGAGTTCGGCGTGCGCGCCGAATCGCTGCATGGCGAATTCCTGGGCGGGCCGGCCACGGTTGCCGGCAAGCTGGAGCACGACGGCGATGCCCTGCGCCTGGCTGGCACGCTGCCGGCGGCTGGCCTGGCGCAACTGAGCAATAGCCCCGCTATCGCACGCTTCACGGGCCAGGCGCCGTATCGGGGCAAGCTGGGCTACGGCGCGGGTGGCACGCTGGACATTTCGGTCGAGTCCGACCTGGCGGGCCTGGGCATCGATTTGCCTGCGCCGCTGGGCAAGGCCCGGTCCGAGAGCCGGGCGCTGAAGGCCCGCTGGGGTCCCGCCCGATCGGCGGCAGGCAGGCGCGACCAGCTATCGGTCGAGCTGGGCACCGGCCTGGCGCTGGTGCTCGAACATGACCGTACAGGGCCCCGCAATGCGCCGTATTTCGCGCGCGGCGCCCTGGGCGTAAGCCGGCCGGCCGTGCTGCCAGCGACCGGTCTCGCGGTCGACATCCAGATGCCTGAACTCGATCTGGATGCCTGGCAAAGCATTGCCGATGAAGCCGCGCCGTCCAAGGCGGGCGGCAAGACGGCGGGCAAGCGGGGGCATGCGGTCCTGCCCATGATCAACCGCGTCGATCTGCAGACGAAGCGCTTGCGCGCGGCCGGCTGGACGCTCGACGACTTGAAGCTCAGCGCGACCCGGCCCCAGCCGGAGCACTGGCAGGTGAGCCTGGCTTCACGCCAGGCCGCCGGTTCGCTGGCCTGGCAAGAGGCCTCGGGCGCCATTGCCGGGCAGGTCACGGCGCGCCTGACGCACCTGGCATTGGGCGACCAAGAGGCAAAAAGCGCCACTAACGACGAAATGCGGGTGTCGGAAGAGGGTTTGTCCGATATTCCCGCTATCGACCTGCGTGCCGAGCAGTTCTCGCTGTACGGGCACAACGTAGGGGCGCTGGAAGTCCTGGGTACCAACCTGGAACGCGGCAAGCTCTGGCGGCTGGACAAGTTGCGCATTGCCAGCGATTC
>DASPIV010000120.1:0-3965 GCA_035628955.1 Bordetella sp. | reverse complement strand
TCGTCGGCGGCCTGCACGACCCGCAAGGCGTGCGCCAGTTCGTCGTCGCTGGGGCGGAACACCTGATTGGCCAGCGGCACCTGCGAGGGGTGGATGCAGCTCTTGCCGCTGAAGCCCAGAGCCAGGGCGGCGCGCGCATCTTCCACATAGCCGTCCGGGTCGGCGATATCCACGAAGGCCCCGTCGTAGGCCGCGATGCCTGCTTCGGCGGCCGCCAGGCGCACGGCCCAGCGTGTCTGGTCCAGCGCCACGGGGTGGCGCTGGCGGATGCCCAGCGGCGCCAACAGATCGCCAAAGCCGATCTGCAGGCCCATGACGCGCGGATGCGCGGCGGCAATGGCCGTTGCCCGCCGCAAGCCGACGGGCGATTCGATATTGGCCAGAATGCCCACTGGCTGCTGCCGGCCGCGCTCGAGTTCCAGGCGATCCAGTAATTGCGCGACTTGGCGGATGTCGTCCGGATCTTCTACTTTGGGTAGATTCAGAATGTGTAAGCCGGGCTGCAGCACGGCTTCGACGTCTGCCTGGAAATGCGGGGTGTCGATGGCGTTGACGCGCACCACCACCGTCTTGCCATGTGTGCCGGGCGTGGCCAGGAAGCGGCCCAATTGGCTGCGCGCCTCGTCTTTGCGGGCAAGATCCACCGCATCTTCCAGATCGAAAGACAGGGCGTCGGCCTGGCTGGCCGCCGCTTTGGCGAACAAGTCGGGGCGCGAACCGGGTACGAACAGCTTGCTACGCATGGCATCTCCTGGTTAGTGCAGGAAGTATAGCGCCCTATTGTAGTTTGTAGACAATTTACAAAAACCAGCGTACAGTCGATTTTGCCGGCCATGCAGAGTCGGCGCAGGTCTTGTCCGCAGGGCAGCCTGATTCCCAACGTCTATCCGGAGTGGCTTCCATGCACAGCAGCAGCCGTACCTTGAAACTCCTTGCGATGCTTTCCCTGGCCAGCGGGTTGCTGGCCGCACAGCCGGCCGCGCGCGCCGCTCAAGCGGATTGGCCGGCACGGCCGGTTCACCTGGTGGTGCCCTTTGCGCCAGGCGGCAGCAACGACGTCATCGCGCGCCAGCTGGCGCAGGCACTGACCGGCAAGCTGGGTCAGACCGTGGTGGTGGAAAACCGGGCCGGGGCAGGCGGCGTGATCGGCGCCAATGCCGTGGCCAGTTCCACCCCCGACGGCTATACCTTCCTGTTCACCTCGGGCTCGATCGCCACCAGCGCGGCCGTGCAAAAAACGCCTTACGACGTCACCAAGGCTTTCGCGGGTGTGTCGCGGGTGGCCACGGCGCCGTTTGTCATCATCACGCGCCACGATTTGCCGGCCAGGACCGTGCCCGAGCTGGTGGCACTGGCCAAGTCGAAACCGGGCGAACTGAACTACGGCAGCGCCGGCCTGGGCGACAGCACGCAGATGGCCACCGAACTGTTCAAGAAGGCAGCAGGCATCGAGATCCAGCAGGTGGGCTACAACGGTATCGCCCCCGCGCAACTCGACCTGCAGGCCGGCCGCCTGGACCTGATCATCACCACGGTTGCCGCCATCCGCGGGTCGGCTTCCGACGAGTTGCCGAAGCTGGCGTTCACCACGGCCCAGCGCGATCCGGCTTATCCCGACATCCCGACCGTGCGCGAAGCGGGCCTGGATTACACCGTGGAGGTGTGGTGGGGCGTGTTCGCGCCGGCCGGCACCGACGCCGCCATCATCAAGCGGCTCAACCAGGCCATAGGCGAAGTCGTGGCCGAACCCAAGTTCGCCGAATTCCTCAGGCAATCGGGCGCGCAAGCCACCCCGTCTTCACCCGAAGCGATGCAGGCCTCGCTGCTGCACGATGCCGCATTGTGGGCCCGCACCGCCAAGGAACTCGGCATTCAGCCTTGACTCGATACCGGAGCACACGCATGCCCTTAACCCACGCTGCTCCAGACCTGGCAGCCGGCCCGCTGGCCGGCATGCGGGTCCTGGACCTTAGCGCCTATATCGCCGGCCCTTATGGTTGCGCCTTGCTGGCCGACCTGGGCGCCGACGTCATCAAGATCGAACCGCCGTCGGGCGACAACCTGCGCAAGTACCCCTCGACGCTGGCTGCCGAGGGCCGTGCCTTCCTGGGGGTCAATCGCGGCAAGCGCGGCATCGTGCTCGACCTCAAGCAACCCGAAGGGCTGGAAGTGCTGCGCCGCCTGGTGGCCGATGCCGACGTGCTGGTGCATAACTTCCGCCCCGAAGTGCCGGGGCGGTTGGGTATCGACTATGACAGCCTGAGGGCCGTGAACCCCGCACTGGTCTACTGCGCCATGACAGGCTACGGAGAGTCGGGCCCCTATCGCAACAAGGCGGGCTACGATCAGGTGCTGCAGAGCATGACCGGGCTGTGCGCCATGCAGGGCCCGGCGGGCGAGCCGCAGATTCTGTATGGCTCGGTGGTCGATTACTACGCGGCCGCCTTGCTCTCGAACGGTGTCACGGCCGCTCTGCTCAAGCGCGCACGCACGGGGCAGGGCAGCTATGTGGGCATTTCCTTGCTGCGCGCCGCCCTGACCATGCAATCGGCCCGACTGGTGTGGGCCGACAACGAGCCGCGCGATGTGTACCGCGACATGCGCTCGGGTGGTATCACCGGCCTGCATCCCACTCGCGAGGGCAGTCTTTATCTGTCGGCCAATACGCCGCACTTCTGGCAGGCGCTTTGCGAGATGACCGGCATGCAGGACCTGGCCGCCGATCCGCGCTACGACACGGTGCGCAAGCGCGCCCAGAACGCCGATATGCTGGTGGCCCGGCTGCGCGAGGCGCTGCAGGCACGCACCGCGCTGCAATGGGAAGAACTGTTCGGCGACCGCGTGCCCTGCGCCGCGGCCCGCGCGGTGGAAGACATGTTCGATCATCCGCAGGTGCAGGCCGAAGCCATGATCACGCATTACGAGCATCCGGTGGCCGGCGGCTATCGCGGCCTGGCGGGGGCTTTCAAACAGGCGGATGCCGGCGGCGATGTGCCGGCGCCGCGCCCCGCGCCGGTGTTCGGGCAGCATACCGACGATGTCCTGGGCGAGGCCGGCTACGATGCCGCGCAGCGCGCCGCGCTGCGCGAGCGGGGAGCCATCGCATGAGCAAAGACACCGACGGGCCAGCCGTGCCCGCGCGCGCATGGGTGACGGCCGCCGCGCCCTTGCTGCATGGCGTGGCCTCGCGTACCGATGCCGGCCATATTGCCGCCGAACTCGTGCGCCTGAATGACAGCGTGCGCCGCGTGGCCGATGGGCGCCTGGGCTATGCCGACCAGCCTGGCGACTATGCCGCGCTGCTGCTGGCTTGCGCCGATGGCAGCAACGTGCCGGCAGCGCCGCAGGCGGGGGCCGCGCTGGCGCCTACCGAAGACCAGGAGGCCGGCATCGCGCAGGCCGCGGCCCGCTTGCGCCGTGGCGAGACCAGCGCCGTGGCCCTGGCCACGGCAGCCCTGCAGCGGGCTCAGGCCGCCCAGCCCACCCATAACGCCTTCCTGGCGCTGATGGCCGATCGTGCGCTGGCGCAAGCGCGCGAACTCGACGGCGAAGCGGCCGCTGGCCGTTGGCGCGGGCCGCTGCATGGCATTCCGATGGCGCACAAAGACTGCTTCGATCGCGCCGGCCTGACCATGACGGTGGGTGGCCGCGTGAACGACGCCGCGCCCGCCGCGCAGGATGCCACCGTACTGGCGCGCCTGCGCGCAGCGGGCGCCGTGGACCTGGGCGCCTTGAATATGAACGAGATGGTGTGCGGGCCCACGGGGCAGAACCCGCATCATGGCGATTGCGCCAATGCCTGGGATGCGGCCCGTATCGCCGGCGGCTCGTCCAGTGGCTCGGCGGTGGCCGTGGCCCAGGGCAGTGCGTACGCCTCGCTGGGTTCGGACACCGGCGGATCGATACGCCTGCCCGCCGCCATGAATGGCCTGTTCGGTCTGAAGCCCACCTATGGCCGCGTGTCG
>DASPIV010000119.1:0-13898 GCA_035628955.1 Bordetella sp. | reverse complement strand
GATGCGCCACTGGGACGGCGACACCTACGCCTTCGTGCCGGCAGGCGAGGCCGAACTGGTGGATTCTTTCGCTTCCATCGTCTTCAAGCTCGAGCAGGGCCGGGCGCGCGGCTTTGACATCAAGTTCTATGACGACAGCGGATTGGGACGCTGGATCAGGCAATAGCCGCGATGAACCCGCGGCGTGGCGACCGGGCCATCCCATAGGCCGCGCCGGAAAACCCGCATTCCATGCCGGGCCGGCGTGGTCGATCCGAATCCCTTTGCGTTATCGCAGCCGAGGCCGCCCGGCCTGCGGGCAGTGGTGTGCTGGCGCCATAAATGTACTAATTATGTATTTATCTGCCTCAGGGATTTCCCTGCCTAAGGAGTTTTTTTAGGCGCGCAGTATAAGATTGTACTTTTAATGTACTTATTTCCATGAAGATCGCTCTTATCGGTTGCGGCGAAGTCGGGCATTGCTACGCACAGGCCTGGCTGGCCGCCGGGCATGGCGTGCCCGCTGTCTGCGAGCTGCGCCAGGACGGCGCCATGCGCGCCCAGGCCCATGCCTACGGGGCAATGCTGCACACCACGCCGGGGCCCTGGCTGGCCCAGGCGGACCTGGTCGTGTCGGCGGTGTACGGCCATGCCGCCCGTACCGTTGCCGAGCAGGCCATTCCCCATCTGCGCGGTGATGCGCTCTACGCCGACTTCACCACTGCCAGCGCGGCCGACATGCGCGCCGCGGCCGATGTGGCAGGCCGCCATGGCGTACCGTTCGCCGACGTCGCCATCATGGGGGCCATTGCCTTGCTGGGTGCGCGCACGCCGCTCCTGTGCGCGGGCACGGCCGCGCCCGCCATTGCCGAGTTTGCGCAGGGCTGCGGTATTTCCGCCCAGGCCATCGATGGACAGGCGGGCGACGCGGTGCAGCTCAAGCTGCTGCGCAGCATTCTGACCAAGGGCATGGAAAGCCTGGCGGTCGAGTGCCTGGTGGCCGCCGAACAGTTAGGGCTGCGCAGTGCGCTGTACGACGTACTGGGCGACATGGATCGCACGCCGTTGACGACTTTCCTGGACGCCTTCGTGCGTTCGCACGTGCTGCATGCGCCGCGCCGGCTGGCCGAAGTGCGCAAAGCGCGCGAGCAATTGGTGCTGGCCGGGTTGCAGCCGCTGGTGCTCGATGGGGTCGAGCGCCTGTTCGCACGTACGGCCGAAGGTGTCGAGACGGCGCGCGCGGCAACTGGCGGGGCGCCGCTCGATGTGCCCGATACCGTGCCGGCGCGGCTGGCCTGGCTGACGCCGCTGGCACGGCAGTCCTGAATTCCCGCCGCGCCGCGGCAGGCGGAACACACAACCACAATAGGTGAGGAAGACTATGCAAGTCCTGAAACGAATTTTGGCGGCCGCCATATTGGCATCGTGCTCGGCGGCTGCCGGCGCGGCCGACCTGGGCGGTGCGCCCATTACTTTCATATCGCCGTTCCCGCCCGGCGGCGGCACCGACACGATCACCCGCATGATGGCCACCGCCATCGGGCAGGACACCGGCTGGAACATCGTGGTCGAGAACAAGCCCGGCGCGGGCGGCAATCTGGCGCTGGACGCCACCGCGCGGGCGCGGCCCGATGGACACACGCTGGTCATGGCCCAGACCGACAACATCGTGCTCAATCCCTGGCTGTACAAGAAGCTGAGCTATGACACCTTCAAGGACTTCAAGCCGGTGGGGCTGGTGGCTTCCTCGCCCAGCGTGTTCGTCGTGCTGCCGGACTCGCCGTTCAAGACCCTGGGCGACGTCGTGCGGGCCGCGCAGGCCAAGCCTGGACAAGTGTCGCTGGGCATTCCCGGCATCGGCGGCAGTGGCGACCTGATTGGCCACCTGTGGCGCAAGGCCGCCGGCATGGAACTGCTGCACGTGCCGTATCGCGGCTGGTCGCAGGCCTTTCCCGATCTGATGAGCGGACGCATCGACCTGTACACCGGCTCGGTGGCCTCGCTGCTGCCGCAGATCCGCGCAGGCAAGGTGCGCGCCCTGGCCGTGGTGGCCGACGAGCGCTCGCCGGCCCTGCCGGATGTGCCCACGTTCGTGGAAAGCGGCTTCAAGACGATCAACCAGACGATCTGGTGGGGCCTGATGGCGCCGGGCCAGACGCCCGACGATGTCATCGCCACGCTCAACGCCGCGGTCAACCGCGCCCTGGAAAAACCGGAACTGGTGCAGAAGTTGCAGCAGGCAGGCTATAACGTCATGAAAGGCACGCCGCAGGACCTGGACCAACGCCATCGCACCGACCACGACGTCTTCGGCAAGGTCGTGCAAGAGGCCGGCATCCCGCGGCAATGACTTTCTTCTTCCCACTTCTTCCAGGAACATCATCATGATCGGATTCGAGATCCACGCCCGCCCACGCACGGTCAGTGCCGAACTGGTCGAGCAGTTCCGCCGCATTCCGGTGGCCAACATCAGCGATTGCATGTCGCGCATGACGGCGGGCGGCGCGCGGCTGCGCCCCATGCACGACGGCACGCTGCTGGCGGGGCCCGCGCTGACAGTGCGTTGCCGCCCTGGCGACAATCTGATGGTGCACAAGGCGCTGAACCTGGCCCAACCCGGCGACGTCATCGTGGTGGATGCGGGCGGCGACCTGACCAACGCCATCATCGGCGAGATCATGACCTCGTACGCGGCCTCGCGAGGTATTGCCGGCATAGTCATCAACGGCGCCATTCGCGATTCGGGCACTATTCGCCGCAATGCCTTTCCGGTCTATGCGGCCGGCATCACCCATCGCGGGCCTTACAAGGATGGCCCGGGCGAAATCAATTGCACGGTCGCGCTGGATGGTATGTCGATCGCGCCGGGCGACTTGATCCTGGGCGATGAAGATGGCCTGCTGTGCGTGCCCTACGAGCAGGCCGAAGAACTGTACCGCCAGGCCTCGGCCAAGCATGCTGCCGAAGAGCAGATGCTGGCGCAGATTGCCGCCGGCAAGCTCGACACCTCGTGGATCGACGCCCGCTTGCGCGCGCAAGGCTGCATCATGCCGGAGCAGGCATGACGGCAATGCCGGAAAAACCGATGGCACCGCTGCGGGTAGCGCGCCTGGACCTGTGGACGAATCCGGTATTCGACGAGGTCATCGCCCAGGCTCCCGGCCTGGCGCTTTCGGTTTTGCCCGCCGCCGCCGGCGACCCCGCCACCTGGGCCGGCCTGGCGCAGGCGCAGGCCTATCATGTGTCGGCCGCCAAAGACGAGTTGCCGCGCTGCTGGTGGGTCGACGATCCACTGTTGGCGCGCTGCCCCGGCCTGTTGTGCGTGTCGTCCGGCGGCGCGGGCTACGACACCATCGACGTGCCGGCCTGCACGCGCGCCGGGGTGGCGGTGGTCAACCAGGCCGGCGCCAATGCGGCGTCGGTGGCCGAAATGACGTTCGCCATGTTGCTGGCGCTGGTCAAGCGCCTGGCGGCATCCGGCGCCGCATTGCGCGGCGGCACCGCGGCCAGCCGCGAGGCGCTGATGGGCAGCGAGATCGAAGGACGGGTGCTGGGCATTGTGGGCCTGGGGGCCATCGGTCGCCGTGTCGCGCGCATCGGCGCGGGCTTTGGCATGCGGGCCATTGCCTGTGACCCGCTGCTGGCGGCTGACGAGATCCGTGCGCGTGGCGCAGAACCGGCCGAGTTCGCCGACCTGTTGCAGCAGGCCGATGTGGTCAGTCTGCATTGCCCGCTTGACGCGGCGACGCGCGGCATGATGAACGCCCAGGCTTATGCGCGCATGAAGGCGGGCAGCCTGTTCCTGTCTACCGCGCGTGGCGGCATCCACGATGAAGCGGCCCTGCTGCAGGCCCTGGAAAGCGGCCACTTGGCTGGCGCCGGGCTCGATGTGTGGCAGGTGGAACCGCCTGCGCCCACGCATCCGTTGTTGCAGCGCGCGGACGTGGTGGCGACCTTCCATACCGGCGGCGTCACCCACGAGGGGCGCCGCAAGGTTGCGCAAGGGTCGGCGCAGCAGATTGCCGCCACGCTGGCCGGCGAGCGGCCACCGCAATTGCTCAACCCGGAAGTCTGGCCACGCTTGCTGCAGCGCCTGGCCGACGTGCGCGCGGCCCGGGCTGCCTGACGGGCGCTTTGGCGGGCACTGGGCGGGCGGCCCCGGCCATAGCGGACGATCAGGTAGCGGGGCCGGCGTCGCCGCTGGGCTTGCGCTGGTTGCGAAACAGCCGGTGCGTGGCCGCCAGGTGAAAGCGCATCGCGGTCTCGGCGAAATCGGGGTCGCGTGCGCGCAGGGCTGCGATGATCTGGCGATGCTGCTCGACACTGCGCAGCATGTCGTCGCGGCTGTAGAAGTAGAACGATCCGATGATGATCGGCATATCCAGCAGGTTTTCCACCAGCGAGCGTACGCGCGCCGATTGCGCGGCCGCCAGCAGCGCATGGTGGAAGCGATTGTTGTAGTGCTGGACCTGGGCCAGATGGTCGGCGTCGTCGGACTGCACCGCGCGCAGCATGTGTTCGTTGATTTGCTCGAGCTCGTCGACCTGCCCGGTGCTGGCCCGGCTGGCCGCCGCGCGCGCGGCGTACGGTTCCAGCAGCAGGCGCAGTTCGAACGCTTCGGTGATGTCGCGGTCGAGCCAGCCCAGCACCACGGCGCCGCGCCCCTCTTCGCGCGCGACCAGGCCGTCTGCAACCAGCCGTTCAATGGCGCCGCGCACCGGCGTGCGGCTGACGGCCAGTTCGCTGGCGATGTGTTCCTCGCGCAGCCGTTGGCCGGGCAGGAAGGCGCCCGACATCAGGCGCCGGCGCAGTTCCCCGTATACCAGGTCGCGTGCGCTAGGCATGCGGGGCGGCTCTTGCCGTGGATCGCTTCGTATGGTCTTTCATCTTCTAGCTCGCCGTGAATATGCCGATTATGACCTGAGCCGGCGTACAGGCAAGTGCCGCGCCATGCGATCGGGCTGCGGCACGGCATGGGCCGCTACGGCGCCAGGCCGCTGAGGATCTCGGCTGCGCTCTCGCGCAGATGCCAGCTGGCGTAAGCTTCGCTGTTGAGTTGGTTGGACAGTTCCGTTGCACAATGCTGCAGCACCTCTACCTGGACCCGGCGGGGCGGGTTCGGAACATTCTGGATCGATCCCACGATGGCCAGCGCGCCAGCCAGTTGATCGCCATTGCGGAAGATGGGAACGGCGATGGTGTTCACGCCTATCATCATTTCTCCGTCGGAAACTTCGTAGAACTGGCGCCTGATCATCTCCAGGCGCTGTCGGATGCGATCCGGATCGGTCAGCGACAGATTGGTCTCGGGTTGCAATGGCTCGGCCAGGCGGGCCTCGATCAAGGGCTGGGGCTGGAATGCCAGCGTCAGCCGTCCCAATGCCGAGCAATGGGGCAAGGGCCGGTTGCCCGGCTTCACGGTGATCAGGATGCGGCCGTAGATGTTCTCGACCGTGGCGATCACCATGGGCGTGCCGTTGATGGGCACCGCCAGCACTGCGGTTTCTTTCAGCGCATCGCGTATCTGCACCATGTAAGGCTCGGCCCGCGCGCGCAGGTCGAACTGGTTGCCCGCCGCTTCGCCAAGCTGGAATACCCGCCACCCCAGGTGGTAGCGGTCGGTGGTGCGTTCCTGTTCTATCAGGCCCATTTCTTTCAGGGTGGAAAGATGGCGGTGGACGCGGGGCTTGGTCTCGCCCAGCGCGTCTGCAAGTTCGGTCACGCCCATGGGCCGCTGCTGCAGCGCCAGCTCGTCGAGCACGCGCACGGCCACTTTTACGGCTTCCACGGAATTGGGGTTTTTTTCGATCATGGGGCGGTTTGGGCCGGTATTTAAGAAAGGATAAACAGGATTCTGACGCATTCGGGCTCCAAACCGGGCATGGCGCCCGGGGCATGCGCTGCATTGTTATGTATATCGATATTAAATTTTCTCTAGCGTAACGTTAATTGATTGGTTATGCTTGTTGAAATATGATTTCGCTTGTCGATATAAATTGCCGTAAAGCAAACGGCCGGCAGGCAATACTTCGAGAGGCTTTTCGGCATGTCCCTGCGTGTTGAATGCGACCTGCTCACTGGTTACTTGGGCAGCGGCAAGACAACGTTGCTGAACGCGTGGCTGCGTTCGCCGCTGTCGGCGGGCACGGCCGTGGTGGTCAACGAAGTGGGCGATATCGGCATCGACCAGCTTGTGCTGGCGCAGGTCACCGACAACGTCATGTTGCTGGAGTCCGGGTGCCTGTGCTGCACATTGAGCGGCAGCCTGCGGGAAACCTTGCTGGATGTATGCGCCACGGCGCGGTCCCGCGGCACCGCGCTGTCGCGCATCGTGGTGGAAACCACCGGATTGGCCGAACCGCTACCCATCCTGCACTCGCTGCTGGGCGACAAGATCCTGGCCGACAGCATCGCGCTGAACCAGGTCATCGTCACCGTCGATGGCCAGCAAGGCCTGGAGCAGTTGGCCACGCAAACTGAGTCCGTACGGCAGTTGGCCGCGGCCGAATGTGTCGTGATCACCAAGGCGGACCTTGCGCCTGCGGATGATCTGCGGCGCTTGCGGCAAGCCATCGTTTCGGTGAATCCCACTGCGGTGCTGCGCGAGTCGGTAGCGGGTAGCGCAGCCGATGCGACATTCACCGCCGCGGCCGGCGTCCCGCAACGGCAGGCCCTGCATGCCGCCATGGCCGCCACACGCGCCGAACCGCACGACCACGACCATCATGCCCATGACGCGCACGGCGACGGCCATGGGCATTCGTTGTTTCATTCACGCGTGCACACGCTGGGCTTCTATATCGATCATGCGATTCCATGGCCCGGCCTGGCGGCTTGGTGGCACTTGGTGTCGAACCGCTACGGCGACAACCTGCTGCGCGGCAAGGGGCTGCTGCGCATGCGCGACGCCGCGCGCCCGTTCGTTTTCATGCAAACCGTGGGCAAAGTCTTTCACCCGCCCGGCCCTGTCGACACCTGGCCCGACTCCGATCCCCGCTCGCGCCTGGTGTGCATAGGCGTGGACCTGGACCCCGCGTGGCTGGAGCAGAGCCTGGCGGCGTTGCGGATCGACGAGCCCGGTTTTCTTCCGGCCACGCTGGCCGAAATTTCCAGCTTTGTTCCCACCCATTCGGAGTAGCTCTGATGTCCCATGATTTCGTCTTGCGCGGCGGCACTGTCGTCGACGCGCAGAATGATGGACGCCCTTTGGATCTGCTGATCCAGGATGGTCGCATCGCCGCGCATTTGGTCCCCGGCACCCCGGTGGGATCGGGAGCGCCCGAGATGTCCGCGCAAGGCCTGCATGTGTTTCCAGGCTTGATCGACGCGCATGTCCACTTCGGCTTTGGCGAAAAGATCACTGAGTACGAGACCGAGACGGTGTACGCGGCGCAGGGCGGCTTCACGACCGTGCTGGGCTATTTCCTGAATAACGAAGGCTATGCCGACGTTTATCGTCGCGAGCAGGAATACGCACGCACGCGCGCCCATGTCGATTACGGCTTTCACTTCAGTGTGGCCAACGAGATGCATGTGCGCGAATTGGCCGACTACGTGCGCAAGTACGGCGTGACCTCGTTCAAGTACTTCATGAATTTCAAGGGCGAAGAGGGCCGCTACCTGGGGCTGGATGGCACCGACGACGGCTACTTCTACGATCTGCTCGCGCAGGCTGCGAAGCTGGGCGATGTGAAGGTGGTATGCCACACTGAGAATATCGAGATCGTCAACCGCCTGCGCAAACGCCTGCAGGCAGAGGGGCGCGACACGCTGAAGGATTGGTCGGCGAGCAAGCCGGCGTTTACCGAGGCCGAGAATTGCGTACGGGCGATGATGTTCGCCGAGCACTTGAATGCCCGTATTTATATTCCGCACCTGAGCACGCGCATGGCGCTGGACGAGGTGCGCCGGTGGCGCCAGCGCTACGAGCACGTGCATGTGGAAACTTGCCCGCATTACCTGACGCATGACGAGAACGCCGATATCGGGCCCCTGGGCAAGGCCAACCCGCCGTTTCGTTCCGACGACGACGTGCAGGCCATGTGGGAAGGCTTGCGCGACGGCAGCATCGACGTGGTGGCATCCGATCATGTACCACGCAAGAAATCGACCAAAGAGCGTCCGTTGTGGCTGGCATCGCAGGGTTTTCCGGGCACGGCCACGATCTTGCCGGTGCTGTTGTCCGAGGGCTATCACAAGGGGCGCCTGGGCTTGTCGCGCATTGCCGACCTGCTGACGCGCCGCCCCGCGCAGATCTTCAACCTGGGTCCCGACAAGGGATCGCTGCAAGTGGGGGCCCACGCCGACCTTACGTTGGTGGATCTGGACAAGGTACGCACCGTCAACGCGCACGAGCTCGGTTCGTACTCGGACTACAGCCTGTACGACGGCTGGAGCCTGAAAGGCTGGCCGGTGCGCACCATCGTGCGGGGAGAAACAGTCATGCGGGACGGAGCGATCGTCGGCAAGCCGGGCCACGGCAAGTACCTGTCACGTCAATTGAAATCGCATTGAAGGAAACCGCAATGAAACCCTGGGACAACATCATTGGCGAAGAAGAGCAGCGCGCCTACCGGGCGGCAGGTTTTGGCCGGCCGTCGGGGCTGGGCGTGCGCCCGGCCCTGCTGATCATCGACGTGCAATACCGTACGGTGGGCACCACGCCGCAGCCGTTCTGGGAGGCGATCAAGGAATTTCCCACCAGTTGCGGCGAGGCCGGCTGGCACGCGGTGGCGAACATCCAGAAGCTGCTGGCCGTCTTCCGGGCGAAGCGCTGGCCTGTGCTGTATCCGCACGTGGCGCCGAAGAAGGCGGCCGAAGGCGGCCGCCTGGCCGATAAGGTGCCGGCCATCATGAATATTCCGGCACAGGGCTACGACTTCGTGAAAGAAGTGGCGCCGCGCGACGGCGATGTATTGCTGCCCAAGAAGCACCCCAGCGCGTTCTTCGGCACGGCGCTGGCCAGCCACCTGATCGACCTGCAGGCCGATACCCTGATCGTCACGGGTTGCACGACCAGCGGCTGCGTGCGCGGCAGCGTGGTCGATGCCTTTTCGCTGAACTTCAAGGTGATGGTGCCCCAGGACGCGGTGTACGACCGCAGCCAGGTATCGCACGCGGTCAATCTGTTCGACATGTCCGAAAAATACGCCGATGTCGGAACCACCGACTCGGTCATCGCCAGCCTGCAGAAAATCGGCGGCTAAGTTGTTCACACACCGCAAGGGGACTGACATGAAACAAGCTCGCAGAAATCTCGTGGCCGCGCTGGCGCTGGCCGCCGCGTGCACCGGATGGGCCGGCGCCGCCATGGCGCAGCCCGCCGCCAAGGCACCCCTGAAGTTCGGCCTGGCCATGCCGCTGACGGGGTCGCAGGCGCTGTTCGGCGCCGACCAGGCCAAGGCCGCGCAATGGGCGGTACAGGACATCAATGCGAAGGGCGGGGTCGACGGACATCCGCTCGAGATGATCTTGCTGGATACCCAGGCCGATCCGCGGCTGGGGATCAACGCGGTGAACCGCCTGGTGAACGTGGACAAAGTACCGGTGTTCGGCACCGCCTGGAGCGCAGTGGTCAAGGCCGTTGCGCCGATCGCCAATCGCAGCGAAGTGCTGGGCCTGAGCGTGGGGGCGAATTCGCCCGAGATCGCCAGGCTGGGCGACTACATCTACACCACCTACCCGCTGGCGGACGTGGATGTCGTCGCGCAGGCAAGATACGCGCGCGACACGCTGAAGAAAGAACGGGCGGCCGTGCTGTACATCCACAACGACAGCGGGGTGGAGGGCGCGAAGATCTATCGCGAAGCGTTCGAGCAAATGGGCGGCAAGGTGGTGGCCTATGAAGCCTACGATGCGCAATCGACCGACTACACGGGAGCGCTGCTGAAGGTGCGAACGTCGAACCCGGACATCATCCATGTACAGGGCCTGGTTTCCGACCTGCCGCAAGTGATTGCCCAACTGCGCCAGCTGGGTATCAAGCAGCCGATCTCCACCTACTCGGCGGGCTACAACCCCAAGGTCATACAGCAACTGGGGGCGGCCGCCGAGGGCCTGCTGGTATCGGCGCTGGCGCCGTCGGCCGAGCAGAGTCCGGAAATCGCCGAATTCGTCGAACGCTGGAAAAAGACCGAGGGCCGCATCCCCAACGGGTTGCCGTATACCCAATACCTGTATGACATGCCCTACCTGATCAGCGACCTGTACAGGCACCTGCTGAAAACCGGCCAGCCGCTGTCGGGAGCGAACATGCGCAAGGCGCTGGTCGATATCGGCGAATTCGACCTGCCCATGACGGGCAAACTTTCGGTCAGCGCCGACCATCGGGTGAAGAAGCCGGTGTATCTGTTCGAAGTCAAGAACGGCGCGTTCACACCGGTAGCCACGGTCGAGTAAACCCGCCCGTTGCGCCTCTTCAAGAGGCGGCGCTGGCCGCCTTGCTAGGAGCAGGAATGCTGGATTTCCAGACCCTATTGCAGATCTTCTGGACCGGCCTGGCCAACTCGACCTATGCGGTGCTGCTGGCGGCGGCCTTCGCATTGGTGCTGAAGGTGGTGAAGGTATGGAACTTCGCCCAGGCCGGGCTGATGGGCATCGCTTACTACACGATGTACCTGGCCATACAGAAGCTGGGCTGGCCGGGCTACGCCGCGTTCGCGCTGGGCGCGGCCGCGGCCATCGCCGCGGCGCTGGCCATGGAGGTGTACGGGTTGCAGACTTTCCGCCGCCGCCATTCGCCGCCGCTGACCTTCTTCATCTTCACTTTGGTGTTGTCCGAGCTGGTGCAGTACCTGCTGGCCATGGTCGCCGGCACCGAGCCGGTGTCGCTGGCGGCGACCCTCATGTCGGCCTCGCATATCGTGGGTGGAGTGGTGGTAAGCGAATGGGACTTGAAGGCCATCGCATGCACGGTGGTCTTGATGGCGCTGCTGTTTTTCATCATGAAGCACACGCGCCACGGGCAGCACATGATCGCGGCGGCCGACAACCCGCACCTGAGCCGGTTGTACGGGGTGAATGTCAGGCGGGTCTATGCGCTGACCTTCGTGATTGCGGCGGTGCTGATCGCAGCCGGCATGTACTTGTTCGGCACGCGGGCGTCGATGGTGCCCAACACGCCCCTGGAAATGATGCTGTTCGCGGTTATCGCGGCCTTGCTGGGCGGCATGGGCAACGTGTTCGGGGCGGCTCTCGCGGCCGTGTTCCTGGGGTTGCTGCGCGCCTTCAGCATCCTGGTCATCCCGTCCGCCTGGCAAAGCCTGATCCTGTATGCGCTGCTGTTCATCACGATCCTGTTCTTCCCGCAAGGGGTGCGCCTGGCGCACCGGCGGCGCGGGAAACCCGCGGCCACGTCGGCCGCGGCGGGCACCTGATACGCGGATCGGAGTCATTCATGGAATATGTAGCCTCTTTACTGGTGCTGATCGGGCTGTACGTGATCCTGGCGTCCAGCTTCAACCTGATCATCGGCTTTGGCGGGCTGATCAGCATCGCGCATCCGATATTCTTCGCGCTGGGCGCCTATACCGTCGGGGTCTTGAGCACGCAGTTCGGCCTGCATCCCGTGCTTAGCGTCGCGGCGGGTTTCGTGGTGGCCATGCTGGCCTCGTTCATGCTGTCGCTGCCGTCCTTGCGCATTTCCGGCGATTACTTGTTGATCACCAGCATCGGGTTCCAGCTGGGGCTGCTGGAGATCATCAAGAACCTGGAGTTCGTGGGGGGCGCCAGCGGGCTGGGTGGCATACCCAATGTGGTGCAGGAACACCGCAGCCTGGTGTTCGCGGCGGTGGCGCTGGGCCTGGCCGTGGTGGTAGTGGTGGCGCTGCGGGCCCTGGTGCGCGGGCCGTATGGCCGGGCGATCCAGGCCATGCGCGATGACGAGCTGGCGTTCCGGGCGCTGGGCCGCAATGCCATGAATATCAAGATAGCCATCTTCGCGGTAGGCTCGGGCGTGGCCGGCGTGGCGGGTGGGCTATACGCCTACTACTACCAATACCTGACGCCCGATCAATTCCAGATCTTGCAGTCGGCCATGATCCTGACCATGGTCGTGGTGGGGGGAATGGGTTCGGTCTACGGGCCGGTAGTGGGCGCGGTGCTGCTGCTGCTGTTGCCGGAAGCGATTACCTTCCTGAACCTGCCGTCTTCCGTCATGGGGCCGCTGCAGGGGGTGATCTTCACGTCGCTGGTAATTCTGTTCTTGTTCCTGCGGCCGCAGGGGCTGGTGCCCTCGGCCAAGCGCGTCTCGGCCGGAGGCAGCCATGAATAGCGTGCTCAGCCTGCAAGGCGTATGCAAGCGCTTCGGCGGCGTGGTGGTGGCGGACCAGATCACGCTGGAACTCAAGGCCGGCGAGATCCTGGGCCTGATCGGGCCGAACGGAGCGGGCAAGACCTCGCTGTTCAACCTGATATCGGGCGTATTTCCGGCCGATAGCGGATCCATCTTGCTCGATGGCCGGGCCTTGTCGGGCATGCCGCTGTATGCACGCGCGCGTGCCGGCGTCGCGCGCACCTGGCAGCACATGCGTCTGTTCGGTTCGTTGAGCGTGCTGGAAAACCTGCTGGTGGCACCCACCGACTACCCGGGCGAATCGCTATGGCGACTGGTGACGGCGGGTGCCGCCATACGGCGGGCCGAGCAACAGGCCCGCGAGCGGGCCATGCGGATCCTGCAGCGCATGAAGCTGTCGTCGCTGGCCGATGCCAATGTCAATGACATCACGTTCGGGCAGCAAAAACTGGTGGGGCTGGCGCGCGCGTTGATGAGCCAGGGGCCGCTGTTGTTGCTGGATGAGCCGATGGCGGGCGTCGAGGGCATGGCCTACGAGACGATGCGCGAGATCGTGCGCGAAGAGGCCGCGTCGGGGCGGGCCGTGTGCGTGGTAGAGCACAACGTGTCGTTCATTCGCGACCTGTGCAACAGTGCCGTGTTCATGGCGCAAGGCCGGATCCTGGAACGCGGCGACGTGGCCACGCTGCTGCAAAGCAAGACGCTGGCCGACCTGTACTTTGGCCAATGACCGCCGCCATCGGGGACATCGAATGCTGGAACTGAAAGACCTCAACGTGCACTATGGCAAGCTGCATGTATTGCACGACCTGTCGATCCAGGTGCCCGATGGGCAGCGCGTCGGCATATTCGGCCATAACGGCGCGGGCAAGACGACCTTGCTCAAGGCCTGCATGGGCGACCTGGAGCGCGTGCAAGGCAGCGTGCAGTATCGCGGCCAGGCGGTATGCGCCAATGAAGTGCACGTGAACGTGACTTATGGCATGGCGTTCGTGCCCCAGGGCAACAATGTCTTTCGCGACCTGCAGGTGCAGCAGAACCTGAAGATCGCCGGCATGCGCCACGACTCGGCGGCGCGCAAGCGGGCCTTCGACGAAGTCCATGCCTTGTTTCCGCTGCTGGCCGAACGCAGCGAGCAGGTGGCCGGTTCGCTCAGCGGCGGACAGCAGCAGATGCTGGCCCTGGGCATGGCGCTGATGACACAGCCGTCGATCCTGCTGCTCGACGAGCCCACCATCGGCCTGGCGCCCGTGATCGTGCGCGATGTGCTGGCAAGCATCAGCGAGATCAACCGCAGCCGCAAGACCACGATCGTAATCGTGGAACAGAATGTGCAAGCCACGCTGCAGAATGTCGAGCGGGCCATCGTGATCAAGTCGGGGCGCATGATCTACGATGGCGCCAGTGCCGACCTGCTTGGCCAGGAGAGCCTGTGGGACCTGTTCTGAACCTGGACCCCGCCGCCGAGGCGGCGGCCCGGCAGGCGGCGGCGGACGCCTTCGCGGCCTGTGTGCGGCGGGTGGCTACCGCGCAATGGCGAGACATACCCGCGCCGGTGCGCCGGCGCGCCGCCATGATCGTGGCCGACGATGTCTCCGCGGCGTTCAGCGCGCTGGACGAACCGCAG
>DASPIV010000118.1:0-4134 GCA_035628955.1 Bordetella sp. | reverse complement strand
TCGCCGGGCTGTTCTATCTTAATTACCTCGGCGCCGTGGTCGGCCAGTTCCAGCGACAGATACGGGCCCGGCAAGAAGTTTGAAAGGTCCAGCACACGCAAGCCAGATAACTTCATGACTGATCCTCTTGATCGGTATCGATATGGGCCGCAGCCAAGGTGTTTGTATCGGCGCCCAGCGGTGAACATGCGCGTAGCACTGGCCGCTGTCCGTTGAACTTCAAGGGATTGGCCAGCACATGGAAGTCGGGCTTGGCAGCGTGCTCCACGGTCGACAGCATGCCGCTTTCGCGGAAGAAATCGGTCTGTAGCGCCTGGGCCAGCCCAAGTACCGGAGCCACCGGCAACACCCCTTCCAGCAGCGACAGCCAATGGCGGGTGGGGTGGCGCTTGAATTCGGCATCCAGCAACGCCGTCAAGCGCTCACGATTCTGGTGGCGAGCCGCGGCAGTGCGGAAGTCTGGCAGGGTCTCAAGGTCGGCGCGGTTCAAGACTTTGAGCAGGGCTTCCCAGAATTTCTGCGTCATGCACATAATGAATATCCAGCCGTCGGCAGTGGGAAACGTCTGCACCGGCGTCAATGAATAATGGGCACTGCGCTTTTGGCGCTGGGATACATGTTCTTCATTCAGGAACCACGTCGCGGTGTAGCCGAGTTGGTGCAGGGTGACGTCGTACAGGCTGGTGTCCACATCGCAGCCCTGGCCGATCTCGCGCGCGCGCAATAGTGCCGACAGCAAGCCGATGATCGAAGTGATGCCCGTCATGTGGTCGACAATGGACGGCGCTCCGATACGGGCGGGCGGCGTGTCGGGCTCGCCGGTCAGATGCATCAGGCCGCTTTCAGCCTGCATCAGGTAGTCGTAGCCTGGCCACGAAGCCCGACTGTTGTCGCGGCCGTAGGCGGATATGTGCACGCATACGATGGCGGGGTTTACCGCCGACAATGCCGCGTAGTCCAGCCCCAGCTTGGCGGGTTGGTCACCGCGCAGATTATTCAACACCACATCGGCCCCGCGTACCAGCTCTTCAAAGGCGCGCCGGCCTTGGTCGGACTTGATATCCAGTGCGATGCTCTGTTTGTTGGTATTCCAGCTCTGGAAGTACTGGCTATCGTCTTGCCCCAGCATAAAAGGCCCGGTTTGCCTCGACGGATCGCCGCGAGTGGAGGGGTTTTCGATCTTGAGCACTTCGGCTCCCAGGTGCGCCAGGAACATGGTGCCGTACGGGCCGGCGCCGAATTGCTCTACGGCGACGATACGCACGCCCTGTAACGGCAGATGGGCTGGGCGCGGCATGGCCCGGCCTTCAGTATGGCCGCCGGAGGTACTCATTGTGCGGGATTCCTTTTTATCCACTGTTTCGCGATGATGATGCGCTGCATCTCGTTGGTGCCTTCGCCGATGCACGTCAGGGGGGCGTCACGGTATAGCCGTTCGATGTCGTACTCTTGGGAATAGCCATAGGCCCCGTGGATCCGCATGGATTCCGTGCTGTTTTCCAGCGCGGCTTCAGACGCAAAGTACTTCGCCATTCCGGCTTCCATATCGCAACGTTCGCCGCGGTCGAAACTGGCTGCGGCATCGAGCGTCAGCAGGCGGGCCGCCCGCGCACGAGTCGCCATTTCCCCAAGTTTGAGGGCGATAGCCTGGTGCTCGGCGATAGGCTTGCCGAACGTTTTGCGGACTTGCGCGTATTCGGTGGCTAGCCGCAGAGCGCCTTCGGCGATGCCCACGCCTCGCGAGGCGACGTTGATGCGTCCCAGTTCCAGGCCGCCTGTAGCCTGGTAGAAGCCCTGGCCCTCGACACCGCCGATCAACTGGTCCGCCGGAAGGCGGTAGCCATCGGCGACGAGCTCGCCGCTGTCTATGGCTTTGTACCCAAGCTTGGGCAGTTTTCGTCCGCTGGAAAAACCTGGCCCCTTGGGCGCAATGAACAAGCTCATGCCTTTGTGGCGGGGCTGAGCATCAGGATCCGTCTTGACCAGCAGGGCGAAGCATGAGCCCTCGATTGCATTGGTGACCCAGGTTTTCGAGCCGTTGATAATGTAGTGGTCGCCGTCGCGGCGAGCGGTCATGCGGATGCCTTGCAGGTCGGTGCCCGCATCCGGTTCGGTCAGTGCCAGGCCGCCACGGACCTCTCCCGAGGCCAGGCGGGGTAGCCATTGTTGCTTCTGTTGGTCTGTGCCGAATTTCTCGATAGCCAGCGCCAGCATCAGGTGTGAATTGAAGATACCTGTCACCGCCATCCAGACCGACGAAATGCGCATCACGATCTTGGCGTAGGTGCTGGCGGGCAGGCCCAGGCCGCCATAGTCTGTACTGACGGTTGCGCCGAACAGCCCGAGTTCCTTCATCTCTTCGACGATATGCGCCGGATAGCGATCGGCATGGTCGAACTCTCGTACGAGCTCGGGTGTGAGCGACCGTTCGGCCCAGCGATCGATGGCCGAGAGAAATTCGGCCTCATCCTGGGCGGAAAGGGCCCGAGGCGCGTGGTCGGTAGCCATTGTTTTACCTCAATATATAAAAAGTACGTACAAGTATTCCAGCACTGAGCTGTTGCGTCAATGCTGTTATAAAGGATGAAGTGTGCGGTTTTTTTCACGCACTTTGCTATACTTGGAAGAATATATACGTACAACTTAACGGTAATGTGCCCATGCAGAGGCTGGTTCATCTGAGTGAATTCCTGCGGGATGTGCTCCCGCAGGAATGCATCGTTATTCATTCAGGAGCCGCGCATCCCACTGTGCTGGCCCGCCAACTGGCCGAGTCCGCCCATATGTTGCGGGGGCACTATGTTCATACGCTGCTGCCGTATGGACCGATTCCCTATGCGCAGGCACCCGCACGCGACCATCTGGAACTATCGACGTTCCTGCCGGGTGCGGGTTTGCGTCCGGCCCTGGATGCGGGCCGCCTGCATGCCATGCGCCAGCCCCTATCCGAGGCGCCGCGGCTTTTCAATGCGTCGAATCCGGTAGGTGCCGTGCTATTGCGCGTGTCTACGCCGGACGAGGCCGGCCGGGTAAGTTTGGGAGTGGCGGTCGATTACATGCCGGCGGCTTTGCGGGTGGCGCGCCAAGTCGTGGCCGAGGTCGATCCCGCCATGCCGCGAACAGCCGGTGATGCGTGGCTGAATGTCGGCAGCATCGATGCATTCGTCGATGCCGTCGATGGGCCGCACGAAGTTTTGCCGGCCCAGCCCGATATCGTTGACGAAGCCATCGCGGGCCATGTGGCCGGCCTGGTGGACGATGGGGCGGTACTGCAACTGGGCGTGGGGTCCTTGCCCGATCAGGTGTTGGCCAAACTGGGTCATCTGAAGCACCTGGGACTGCATACGGGCATTATTGGCGATGGCGCGCGTGCGCTGATCGAACGCGGCACGATCGATAACAGTACGAAAGAGGTGCTGCCGGGGGTGTGCGTGGCAACCATGGCGGTGGGTACGCGCGACTTCTACAGATTCATGGACCGCAATCCGGCAATCGAACTGCATCCATGCTCGGTCACTCATAGCCAGCAGGTGCTGCGGCGATTGGGGTGCCTGCATGCAATCAATTCCGCTTTGCAGGTGGATCTGCACGGACGCGTCAATGCCGAATGGGCGGGATCCAGACAGGTTTCGCTGCCTGGTGGCCTACCCGATTTCTCGCGTGCGGCCGCGGCATTGGCTGGCGGGCGCAGCATCATTGCGCTGCGCGCATGCGACCGCAAGGGGCGTAGCGCCATTGTGGCTGACCTGCCTGCCGAGCGGTCTTGCTCGTTGCAGCCCTCCGAGGTCGATTGCTATGTGACCGAGTATGGCGTCGCCGCGGTACGCGGCGGTTCTGCCGATGACCGGCGCAAAGCGCTGATCGCCATTGCCCATCCAGAGCACCGCGGAGCGCTGATGCGCGCGTGAAGAGCGAGCGATCAGTTAGTCCGAATAAGCTGTCGATGTACTGCTTATGTATTTTTTTGGCTAGGAATTCCCCTATGGACGGCCATTTTATTGGGAGATGAGTATAAGATTGTATTTTTAATGTACTTATTTCCATGAAGATCGCTCTTATCGGTTGCGGCGAAGTCGGGCATTGCTACGCACAGGCCTGGCTGGCCGCCGGGCATGGCGTGCCCGCTGTCTGCGA
>DASPIV010000117.1:0-8060 GCA_035628955.1 Bordetella sp. | reverse complement strand
AAGACCCTGCCCCAGCTACAGGTCAAGAGCGGCAACACCATGCGCATCGTGTTCATGCAGATGAACATCCTGGACAACACGCCGGCCCCGCAGCTGAAAGACGAAAGGGTGCGCAAGGCAATCCTGCATGCCATCGACCGCGAAGCCATCGTCAAGAACATCGTGGGAGAAGGCGCCGAGATCCTCAACACCATCTGCACGCCGTCGCAGGTGGGCTGCACCGACGAAGGCGCGCCTGTCTACAAGTACGACCCTGCGCTGTCGAAGAAGCTGCTTGCCGAGGCGGGCTACCCGAACGGTTTCGATATCGACATCGTGGCCTACCGCGAGCGCAACCAGACCGAAGCCATCATCAACTACCTGCAGGCCGTGGGCATCCGCGCCAAACTGAACTTCCTGCAGTATGCCGCCATGCGCGACATGATCCGGGCCGGCAAGGCGTCGCTTACCCACCAGACGTGGGGCTCGAACCTGGTCAATGACGTGTCCGCCTCGACGCCCGTGTATTTCGCCTTCGGCAACGACGACATCACCCGCGACCAGAAGGTGCGCGAACTGCTGGACCAGGGCGACCGCACTATCGACAGCGAGGCGCGCAACGCCGCCTACAAGCAGGCCCTGACCATGATCGCCGAAAAGGCCTACGCGGCGCCCCTGTGGTCGCTGCCGGTGTATTACGTGGCCAGCAAGGACGTGGAGTTCAAGGCGTATCCCGACGAACTGGTGCGCTTCTGGGAAATGAGCTGGAAGTAAGCCGGCGGGTGCGGCGGCAACACGGAGGAAAGCAATGCTTGCATTCATGATCCGGCGGCTGGGGTTGGCGGTACTGGTGGCGCTGACCGTATCCGTCCTGGCTTTCCTGCTGCTGCACCTGTCGGGCGATCCGGCCGTGGCCCTGGCCGGCGAAGGCGCACGCCAGGCCGATATCGACATGATCCGCAAGACCTACGGGCTGGATCGTCCCGTGGTCGTGCAATACGCCGATTGGCTGTGGAACATCCTGAATGGCCATTTCGGTACGTCGGTGTACTTCAAGACCGATGCGGGGCCGCTGATTTTCACCAAGCTCAAGACCACGCTGCTGCTCGGCGTGGCGGCCTTGGGCGTGGCCCTGCTGATCTCGATTCCGCTGGGCGTGCTGGCCGCCCTGTACAAGGGCAGCCTGGCCGACCGCCTGTGCCTGGCAGTGGCGGTGCTGGGCCAGGCGCTGCCCAATTTTTTCTTCGCGCTGCTGTTGATCATGCTGTTTTCCATTACCTGGCGGATATTGCCGGTATCGGGCAGCGGCACCTGGCAGCACTTCGTGATGCCGGCGATCGCCCTGGGCTACTACGTGGCGCCGGCATTCATGCGCCTGATCCGGGCCGGCATGATCGAGGTGCTGGGCGCCGACTACATCCGCACGGCACGCGCCAAGGGCCTGCCGGCCGGCAAAGTGATTTTCAAGCATGCGCTGCGCAATGCCATCGTGCCGGTGGTGGCGCTGGCGGCGGTGCAACTGGGCTACCTGCTGGGCGGCTCGGTAGTGATCGAAACCATTTTCGCGCTCGACGGGCTGGGCTACCTGGCCTACCAGAGCATTACATTCAAGGACTATCCCGTCATGCAGCTGATCGTGCTGCTGCTGTCGGTGCTGTACGTGCTGCTGACCCTGGCGGCCGACGTGGCCAACGCGTGGCTCGACCCGCGCATCCGGGTGTCCTGAGCCATGGCCGCACCCCTGCCCCCGGTACTGGCCGACGCGCCCGGCAATCCCGTCGTCGCGGCCGCCGAAGCGCCCGCGCGCCTGACCTGGCGCCGCCTGCGCCACAACAAGGCGCTGCTGGTGGGCGGCACCATCTTGCTGCTGATCGTGCTGATAGCGGTATTCGCGCCCTGGCTGTCGCCGCACGATCCGTATTTCCAGGACCTGACCTATCGCACCACTCCACCGGTCTGGTTCGAGAAAGGCACGTGGCTGCACCCGCTGGGCACCGACCAGTTGGGGCGCGACTACATGTCGCGCCTGTTCTACGGGGCGCGTATCTCGCTGCTGATCGGGGTCAGCGTGGCGCTGATATCGGGCCTGATCGGCACGGCGCTGGGCATGGCGGCCGGATACTTCGGCGGGCGCACCGATATGGTGGTGTCTTTCCTGGTTACCACCCGCCTGTCGATGCCGGTGATCCTGGTGGCGCTGGCCACGGTGGCCATCGTGGGTGGCTCGCTGTGGGTGGTGATCCTGGTGCTGGGCCTGCTGAAATGGGACCGCTTTGCCGTCGTGATGCGCAGCGCCACCCAGCAGGTGCGTTCACTGGAATACGTCTCGGCGGCGCAGGCGGCCGGCGCCTCGACCTGGCGCATCGTGCGCGGCGAAGTGCTGCCCAACGTGGTGCCGCACCTGATCGTTATCGCCACGCTCGAGGCGGCCAGCGCCATTCTGCTGGAAGCGGCCCTGTCGTTCCTGGGGCTGGGCGTGCAGCCGCCGCTGCCCTCTTGGGGGCTGATGATCTCGGAAGCCAAGGCCTATATGTTCTTTTCGTTCTGGCTGATCGCCATCCCGGGCAGCGCGCTGGCGCTGCTGATCTTCGCCATCAATCTGGCGGGCGACGGCCTGCACCAGTGGCTGACACCCGAGGACAAGGCGTAGGGCCTGTCCACACTAACAAGAGCCCCCATGAACGCATCCGACATCGTGCTGGACGTACAGGACCTGCGGGTCGACATCGACACACCGCGCGGCCCCCTGCATGCCGTGCGCGGCGTGTCGTTCCAGGTGCGGCGCGGAGAAACCCTGTGCCTGGTGGGCGAGTCCGGCTGCGGCAAATCGATGACCTCGCTGGCCATCATGGGCCTGCTGCCGCGCGCGGCGCGGCGCAGCACCACGCGCCTGGCGGTATTGGACGAAGACTTGTCGCGGGCCGGCCGGCGCCGTGTCAATGCATTGCGCGGCAACAAGATGGCCATGATCTTCCAAGAACCCATGACCGCCCTGAACCCCGCCTATACCATCGGCGAACAACTGGCCGAGCACTATCGCCACCACCGCAGCGCAAGTGCCGGCCAGGCGCGCGAGCGCGCCGTGGAGCTGCTGGAGAAAGTCGGCATCGCCTCGGCCGGCCAGCGCCTGGGCCAATACCCGCACCAGTTGTCGGGAGGCCTGCGCCAACGGGTGATGATCGCCATGGCGCTGATGTGCGGCCCCGAGCTACTGATTGCCGATGAACCCAGCACCGCGCTGGACGTCACCATCCAGGCGCAGATACTGCGCCTGCTGGCGGACCTGCAGGCCGAGCTGGGCATCGCCATGGTGTTGATCACTCACGACCTGGGCGTGGTGGCGCGCATCGCCCGCCAGGTGGCGGTGATGTATGCCGGCCAGATCGTCGAGCAAGGGCCGGTGGCCGAACTGTTCGCCGCGCCACGCCACCCGTATACCGAAGGCCTGCTGGCCTGTATTCCGGTACCGGGCCGCACGCCGCCCGGCACCCCCCTGGGCACGATTCCGGGCGTGGTGCCCGCCCTGGTGGGCGATCTGCATGGCTGCGCCTTCCACGACCGCTGCCGCCATGCGCAGCCGGTTTGCCGGCAGGAAGTACCGGTGCACCAGGCGCCGCCCGGCCGGCAATGGCGCTGCATCCGCACGGAGGCCGCCTGATGGACACGCTGATCCAGGCCCGGGACGTGAGCCGCAGCTTCACCGTCAAGACGGGCATGTTCCAGCCGCGCCGCACACTGCAGGCCGTCAACGGGGTAGACCTGGCCGTGCAGCGCGGCGGCGTGCTGGGTGTGGTGGGCGAGTCCGGCTGCGGCAAGTCGACCCTGGCGCGGCTGCTGCTGGGGCTGATTCCCACCACGGGCGGCACGGTCAGTATCGAAGGCCAGGACATCCGCGGCATGTCGCGGCGCAGCCTGGCCCGGCGCGTGCAGCCGGTGTTCCAGGATCCGTATTCGTCGCTGAATCCGCGCCGCACCATTGCCTCGATCGTATCGCTGCCGCTGGAAGTGCATGGTATTGCCAACCCCCGCCAGCGCAAGGCCATCGAGATGCTCGAGCGGGTCGGCCTGCCGGCCCGCCTGGCGGGCAATACGCCCGGCCAGCTGTCGGGCGGCCAGCGCCAGCGCGTGGCCATTGCGCGCGCGCTCGTGATGAATCCCGAGATCGTCATTTGCGACGAGCCCACCTCGGCGCTGGATGTCTCGGTGCAGGCGCAGATCATGAACTTGCTGATGGCGCTGCGCCACGAGTTCAACCTGACCTACGTCTTCATCAGCCACAACTTGGCCGTGGTCGAGCACATCGCTACCGACGTGGCGGTCATGTACCTGGGCCGGGTGGTCGAAGCGGCCCCGGCGGCCGAGCTGTTCCGCCAGCCGCGCCATCCGTATACGCAGGCCCTGCTGGCCTCGGTCCTGACACCCGAGCCGGGCCTGGGCATACCCGACACAGGGCTGGGCCTGTCGTTTCCCGACCCCATCAATCCGCCGCCGGGATGCCCGTTCCATCCACGCTGCAAGCACGCCATGCCGCAGTGCCGCCTGACACGCCCCGACCTGCTGCGGCAGGAACAGGCGCGGGTCGCCTGCCATCTTTATCCGCCGTCCACCCAAGGAACCCTCCAGCCATGAGCCGCGCCCTCGCCATCGCCAACGCCGAACAGTGTTTCGATTCGGGTGCTTTCCGCACCTTGCTCGCCCGGCGCCTGGCCGTACCCACCGAAAGCCAGAATCCCGAACGAGCAGCGGAACTGGCTGCCTACCTGGAATCGGAAATGCGGCCGGCGTTCGAAGCCATGGGATTCGCCTGCAGCACCCTGACCCATGAAAAAGCCCTGGCCCCCTTCTTGTACGCCGAGCGCATCGAAGACCCCGCCCTGCCGACGGTATTCGGCTATGGCCACGGCGACGTGATCCGCGGGCTGGAACCCGAGTGGCATCCGGGCCTGTCGCCCTGGAAACTGGTCGAGCAGGACGGCCGGTGGTACGGGCGCGGCATCGCCGACAACAAGGGGCAGCACAGTGTCAACATGGAAGCCCTGCGCCTGGTGCTGCAGACACGCGGCAAGCTGGGTTTCAACGTGAAGTACCTGATCGAGATGGGCGAAGAAACCGGATCCATGGGTTTGCGCGAACTGTGCGCCCAGCACAAAGACCGCTTCGCGGCCGACCTGCTGATCGCCTCGGACGGCCCGCGCCTGAGCCCGCAACGCCCCACCGTATTCCTGGGCGCGCGCGGCAGCCTGAATTTCGACCTGAGCATCGAGGCCCGTGCCGGCGGCCACCACTCGGGCAACTGGGGCGGCCTGATCTCGAACCCCGGCATCCAACTGGCGCATGCGATCTCGACACTGGTTTCGCCCAGCGGGCAGATCCGTGTGCCCGAATGGGTGCCTGCCGAACTGCCCTGCGCCGTGCGCCGTGCGCTGGCCGATTGCGAGGTGGATGGCGGTGCCGATGGGCCGGTCATCGAGCCTGAATGGGGCGAGCCCGGGCTGTCGCCCGCCGAGCGCGTGTTCGGCTGGTGTTCGTTCGAAGTGCTGGCCTACAAGACCGGCAACCCCGAGACCCCCGTCAATGCCATTCCGCCACGCGCCTGGGCGCGCTGCCAATTGCGTTTCGTGGTGGGCGTGGACCCGCAGCAACTGTTGCCGGCGCTGCGGCGGCACCTGGACCGCCAGGGCTTTCCCATGGTGAAAGTGCAGACGACGCGCGAAACCATGTTCCAGGCTACCCGCATCGACCCGGACGACCCCTGGGTTGCGTGGGCGGTGGCATCGCTGCAACAGACCAGCGGCAAGAAAGTCGCGATTCTGCCGAACCTGGGGGGGTCGCTGCCCAACGATATTTTTACCGACGTACTGGGCCTGCGCACCATCTGGGTACCGCACTCTTACCCCGGGTGTTCACAGCATGCGCCCAACGAGCACCTGCCGCCGGAATTGCTGCGCGAGGGGCTGGGGCTGATGACGGGGCTGTACTGGGACCTGGGCGCCGGCGACACGCCGGCGCTGCAAAGGACCTGACCCAAGGCCAGGCCCCGGCGGCGCTTACTTATAAGACTGGTACACCCGTGTCAGGCCCCAGCGCCTTACCAACAAGACCTCGTACGGGTGCCTGCGGCCTTCGTATTCCGGGCCGTCCATGCCGGGCGATCCCAGGGGCATGCCCGGTACCGCCAACCCGATGGCCATGGGCCGTTCGCGCAGCAAGCGCTGGATTTCGCGCGCCGGCACATGGCCTTCCAGGGCGTAGCCGCCGATCAGGGCCGTGTGGCATGAGCCGTATTCCATGGGCATGCCCAGCTGGTCGCGCACGGCGGAAGTATCCGGCACTTCTTCCACCTGGACCTGGAAGCCGTTGTCGTGCAGGTGGGCGATCCAGTCCTGGCAGCAGCCGCAGGTGGGCGCCTTCCAGACACGGACCTGCGTGTCCGGGGTGTTTGCCCACGCCAGGGCGGGCGCCAGCGCCAGGCTGGCCAACAGCCGGCGGCGTGTCAAGACGGGGAGGCGAAAGTTCGAAAGCATGAAAAGGTCCGTGACTAGATCGGCTGGGCCGGGGGATGTGCCCGAAGAATACCGCATATGCTAGGCCGGCCGTGGATCGGCGTCCGGGTCTTCCACCACGCGATCGAGTTCGTTGCCCAGCACGTCCTCGCCCGCGGTGCCCTGCTCCTTGGACAAGCGGCGCCGGGTATGGCCTGCGGCGCGCGCGTTGCCATGCTCGGCGGGCCGATCGGTCTGCATGAACAAGTTGGCCGGCGGCGCGTAGCCGTTCTTGTCCTGCCCGAAGTACACCACGGTGTGCGGGTACGGCAGCTCGATGCCGGCGGCGTTGAAGTGCTTCTTCACCAGGCGGTTGTAGCCGCGCTGCACAGCCCATTGCATGCCTGGCGTGGTCTTGATCAGCACGCGGATGGTCACGCCCTTTTCGCTCAGCGCCGTGACCCCCGGGATACTGATCTCTTCCAGCACCTCGGGTGCCAGCAGTTCGTCCTGCATCAGTTCGTCGAAGGCAAGGCGCAGATGCTGGATGGCATCGTCGACGCTTTCACGATGGGCAATGGTGTATTCGCCCAGGTGGTACGAGAAATCGCGCATGTGGTTGGACACCACGTCCACCGACGAGAACGGGATCAGATGATAGCCCCCGTCCAGCGTGCGGATGCCCACCGACCGGATGGTGATTTTCTCGACAGTACCGAAAATGCCGGCGACTTGGACCACGTCATTCTGGTTCATGCCGTTTTCCAGCTGGATGAAGACGCCGGTGATGATGTCTTGCACCAGTTTCTGCGAACCGAAGCCGATGGCCAGGCCCACTACGCCTGCCCCGGCGATCAGCGGCGCGATGTCGACCCCGATCTGGGACAACACCACCAGCACCGTCAAGGTGACAATGACGATCAGGGCGGCGTTGCGGAACAGCGCCAGCAAGGTGCGCTCGCGTGCGGTGGGCACGCCGCTGCCCTCGCTCAGGCTGAGCCGGTGCTCGATGATGCTGGCGATCACGGTCCAGGCCACAGCGGCGATCAACAAGATGATGGCCACATTGACCACCATGCGTACGGCGGCCGCGCCGGCATCGGACACGATCCAGCTCGACAGGTCGAACACCCGCCAGGCGTCCAGTACGAACAGGGCGACCACGATGCGGATCAGGATGCCCAGGCCGCGCAGCGCGGCCGGTACGTAGGCATTGACCCTTGCTTCCAGCATGGGCAACTTGCGGCGCAGGTCTGCGGGCAGCGAGATGCGGCGTGCCATCGCGGCCGCCAGCAATACGATCAGCAGCGCGCCCACGCCCAGCGCCAGTAGCGACTGGGCGGTGGCCTGCATCATGAAAGGCAGCGCCCTCTCGGTGTCGACCTGGCTGACCACCAGCAGCACCGTGAAATAGCCGATGGCCAGTATGTGCCAGGTACGCGCCAGCAGCCGGAACCAGGTACCGAAGTAGGCGGCCGACGCGCGGGCCGCGCGCTGCTCGAGCCGTTCGCGCAGTACCTGGCGGTTGCGCCAGATGATGCGCAGCGCGTAACTGTATGCCGCCACCATGATGACCAGGCCCAGCAGCTCGCCTATGGA
>DASPIV010000116.1:0-3614 GCA_035628955.1 Bordetella sp. | reverse complement strand
CGTAGAATGGCCGACATCAAGGCGGGCAGGCGGTCTGGCCCGGAAGTGTCAACCACCGAATACTGCGCGATCAGCCCGCACACGGGCACCCGGGAATACTGGTTGAGCAAGGGGAACACCAGGTCCCAGATGCGCCCGCCGACATTCTCGAAGTACACGTCTATGCCTTGCGGGCACGCCGCGTGCAGGTCGGCCTGGAGGCTCGCGGAGCGATGGTCGAGGCAAGCATCGAAGCCGAGTACGTCCCGCACATAGGCGCACTTCGGGGCCCCGCCCGCGATGCCGATGGCGCGAGCCCCGGCCAGTTTCGCCAATTGCCCCACCAGCGAACCCACCGGCCCCGAGGCCGCGGCGACCACTACGGTTTCGCCCGCCTTGGGCCGCCCGATCAGCTTCATGCCGCTGTAGGCGGTAAAGCCCGGCATGCCCAGCACGCCCAGGGCCGTCGTGAGCGGCGCGCCGCGCGTGTCGACCGGCTTGACGGCATCGCCGTTCATCACCGCATGGGTGCACCAGCCGGTATGGGCCCGCACCAGGTCGCCCGCCTTGAACTGGGAATGCCGCGAGCGCGTGACTTCGCAAAGAGTTTCGCCCTGCATGACGCCGCCGATCGGCACGGGCTCGGCATACGATTTGGCGTCGCTCATCCGGCCACGCATATAGGGGTCCAGCGAAAGGTACAGGATGCGCAGCTCGACCTGCCCTTCGTCGGCATCGACGGGGCTGAAATCTTCAAGGCGGAAGTTCGACAGCGTGGGCTCGCCCACGGGCCGGCTTGCCAGCACAATGCGTTTGCCTGAAAGCATAGAGGCAGTCCTTTTTAGTGCGTCCAGGGCGGTATGCCCTCTCGATGACGAGTATGGAAGCATGATAGTGCCGGCCCGGCCTGGCCGCCAGGAGGCCGCCTAGAAGGCCGCCTGGTAGATCGCCAGCGCATCGGTTTCGGCCAGCGGGCGCGGATTGTTCACCAGCAGCCGCTGCTGCAGCATGGCGTCGGCCGCCAGCCTGGGCAGGTCGGCTTGTTGCACGCCGACCTCACGCAAGGTAAGCGGAATACCGGTCTGGCGTACCAGCGCGTCAATCTGCGCAATGAAGTAATCCGCGGCCTGCGCGGGTTCGGCGGGGCAGCCATCGCCCGGCAGAGTGGCGGCCAGTTCCGCGTATAAAGGCATCGCCGCCTGCAGGTTGAAGCGCAGCACGTGCATCAACACCAGCGCGTTGGACAAGCCGTGCGGCACATGGAAATGGCCGCCCAGCGGGTAGGCCAGCGCATGCACGGCCGCCACCGGCGAATTGGAAAACGCCTGGCCGGCCAGCGTGGCGCCCAGCAGCATCGCTTCGCGCGCGGGGCGATCGGCGCCATCGCGGCAGGCCCGCAGCAGATTGGCCGAAAGCAGCATCATGGCCTGCCTGGCCAGCATGTCGGAAATGGGGTTCTTCAGGCGGGCCGAGGTGTAGGCCTCGATGGCGTGCACCATCGCGTCGATGCCGGTCGCGGCCGTGGCCGCTGCTGGCAGCCCCAGCGTCAGTTCGGCATCCAGGATGGCCAGGTCGGCCATCAAATAGGGCGACACCACGCCGCTTTTGGTGGTTTCGCCCGTGGTAACAATAGAAATCGCAGTCACTTCGGAGCCGGTGCCCGCCGTAGTCGGCAGCAGCACCAGCGGCAGCCGGGGGCCCTGGACCTTGCCAATGCCGTACATGTCCGCCAGCGCCTGCTTCGAACCGCACAGCACCGCCATCAGTTTGGCCACATCCATCGACGAACCGCCGCCCAGCCCCAACACCACTTCGGCATTGCAATCGCGTGCGCGCTGCGCGGCCTTGAGTACGACGTGATCAGGCGGATCCGCCACGACGTCGTCAATGACGGTGACCAGCCAGCCATGCGCCTGCAGATCGGCCAGGGCCGGGGCGAGCAGGCCGCTGGCGTGCAGGAACGCGTCAGTCACCAGGCAAAGCCGGGTGGCCGCATAGCGCTCGCGCAGCAGGCTGCCCAGCCTGCGCGCAGCGCCGAATTCCATGGCCAGGGTCGGAACCGTGGTGAACTGGAACGAAGTCATGGGGTCTCCTTTTTATCTGTAGGTGCCAGGCTCGCGCCTGCCACGCCTCGGCCTGCACCCGACCCGCACAGCGTACACCGGCGCACCGCGCAAAGCAGGCCCGCTGGCGCGCCGCACCGCCGCGGCGCCTGCAGGCCCCCGCTTCGTCAGCATGCCGATTCGCACCATGGAAGGAACAATCCGTTCCACGCCGGAAAGTCTGTTTTTGATGTTCGCCGCGCAACACGGCAGTTAGAATTCTTCCGCTCAGTCTACCTACTGGTTGGAAGATATCTCTCATGAATAACGCCTATCTCGACGCGCTGAAAAAGCGCCGCACGCAATACTCGCTGGGCCGTAACCTGTCGGCCTCCAAAGAAGAACTGCTGGCCCTGATCCAGGAAGCGATCAAGCACAGCCCGTCATCATTCAATTCGCAAAGCTCGCGCGCCCTGGTGCTGTTTGGCGCCGAAAGCGAAAAACTGTGGCGCATCGCCTCGGACGAAGTGCGCAAAGTGGCGCCGGCCGAGGGCTTCGCGCAGACCGAGGCCAAGCTCGCTAGCTTTGCCGCCGGTGTGGGTACGGTGCTGTTCTTCGAAGACCAGGACGTGGTGCGCAGCCTGCAAGAAAAATTCGCCCTGTACGCCGACAATTTTCCGGTGTGGTCGGAACAAGCCGGCGGCATGGCGCAGTTGTCGGTATGGGCCACCCTGGCCAATGCCGGGGTGGGGGCCAGCCTGCAGCATTACAACCCCCTGATCGACGCCGCCGTGGCGCGTGCATGGAATATTCCCGCATCCTGGAAACTGCGCGCGCAGATGCCGTTCGGATCGAACGAAGCCGGCTTTGGCGACAAGCCCTTCATGGACGACGCCGAACGCTTCCGCGTGGCGGGCTAGGCGCGGATCGACAGCGCCGCCGCCACGCACAGCAGCAACGGCAAGGCAGTACGCATCAGGGGCGGAAGCATGTCGATTCAAGAGGCGTTGCGGATGCCCCCATTATGCCCCGCCGTGGGTAGCATGCCTCGCTCGCGCGCCCAGCGCAGGCCTCGCAGCGTGTCGCCAAGCGGTACGTATTCGCAGCCGACCCAGCCCTCGAATTCGCGCCGCTGCAGCAGATCCAACACATAGCCGTAGTTGACCTCGCCGACATCCGGCTCATGGCGGCCCGGCACGCCGGCAATCTGGATGTAGTCGATATAGGAGTAATAGCGCTCGATCAGGGTGGCCAGATTGCCCTGCTCCATTTGCGTGTGATAAAGGTCGAGTTGCAGGCGCAGATCCGGCGAGCCGATTTCGTCGATCAGCGATACGGCTTCCTCGACCCGGGCCAACCGTGATTCCGGCCACCATGAGCCAGTTGCAGGCCGAGGGCGTGCGCTACCTGTCCTTGCGGGGCCAGCCCCCGATTGCCAACCTGGCGATCGCCTACCGGAACAAGGCGCCTTCCATGGCCCTGAGCTATGCCATTGATCTCACCCGGCAAAGCGCCCGGGAAAGCCCTTACCGCGGCGACGCCCCAAGACCGTGATCGCCGCGGGCCGCCGGCCGCGCGAACGCCTCGCCCAGG
>DASPIV010000115.1:0-2401 GCA_035628955.1 Bordetella sp. | reverse complement strand
CTGTGGCATGCCGAATCGGTCAGCGGGCGCGACGGCCATCGCCGCGCCTGCATCCGCGAAGCCGCGCCGCGCTGGCGCGAATGGCTGGCACGCACTGAACTGTAGGCAGCCGCCGCAACTCTGGTACGCACCCATGAAAATCCTGATTTCCACCGATATCGAAGGCGTGGCCGGCGTATTCCATGCCGAGCAGACCCGCGCCGGCAATGGCGAATACGAACGGGCCCGCGCCTGGATGACGGGCGAGGCCAATGCCGCCATCCAGGGGGCCTATGCCGGCGGTGCCGCCGAAGTCCTGGTCAATGACTCGCACGGCGGCTTCCGCAATCTGCTGCCCGACGCACTCGACCCGCGCGCCCGCCTGGTACTGGGCAAGCCGCGCTATCTGGGCATGATGGGCGGCTTGGAAGAGTCCTGCGATGCCGTCTTCATGATCGGGTACCACGCCCGTTCACAGGCACGCGGCATCCTGGCGCACACGATCAACAGTTTTGCGTTTGCGCGCGTGTTCATCAATGGCACCGAGCTGGGCGAGGCAGGGCTGTACGGAGCGCTGGCCGGCGAACTGGGCGTGCCCGTGATCCTGGGCAGCGGCGACGATGTCTTCATCGCCGAGACCGCTGCATTGTTTCCCCATGCGCAGTGGGTGCAGACCAAAGTGGCGCACGGGCAGGGCAGCGGCGCCACGCTATCACCCGAGTCGGCTCGCCAGGCTATCGCGGCTGCCGCCGAACAGGCGGTGCGCGGCGCCGCCGGGGCAGTTCCCCTTCGGATCGCCGCGCCTATAGAATGCAGGTTGCAGGTCCAGACTTCGGCACTGGCCGATCTGTTCTGCATGTGGCCCACGCTCGAACGCGTGGATGGCGTCACGCTGCGCTTCACCGTAGACAGCATGCAGGCCGCCATCCGCACGCTCAACAGCCTGTCGGCCATGTCGTCCATGCTGCGCTAAGGAACTACATGTCCCCCACTGATACCCGCATTGCCCAGCTTCGGCAGGCCATGCGCCGCCTCGGCCTGGACGCTTGCGTCGTCCCGTCGGCCGATCCGCATCTGTCCGAATACTTGCCCGCACGGTGGCAGGGCCGCCAGTGGCTCACCGGTTTTACCGGTTCGGTCGGCACGCTGGTGGTCACGGCCGATTTCGCCGGCCTGTGGGTCGACAGTCGCTATTGGGTGCAGGCCGGCACCCAGCTCGCCGGTACAGGCGTGCAATTGATGAAGATCGCGGCCGCCCACACGCCGGGCCATATCGACTGGCTGGCCGGGCACCTGCAGGCCGGCCAACGGGTGGGCGTGGATGGCCTGGTGCTGGGCCTGTCCGCCTTCCGCGCACTGTCGGCCGCGCTGGCACCCGTGGGGGTCAGCCTGGACATTCAAGCCGACCTGCTGTCCGAGATCTGGCCCGACCGCCCTGGGCTGCCCGACGCGCCCGTTTACGGGCACGAACCGCCCTTTGCCTGCGCCACCCGCGCCGACAAGCTGGCCCAATTGCGCCAGGCCATGCGGGCGCACGGTGCCGACCTGCATCTGGTGTCCACGCTGGACGATATCGCCTGGCTGTTCAACTTGCGTGGCGCCGACGTCTCATACAACCCGGTATTCCTGGCGCATGCCCTGGTCGGCATGGACTACGCCACGCTGTTCGTGGCCGATGGCAAGGTCGGTGCCGCCCTGCGTGCCGCGCTGGCGGCCGATGGCATCGACGTGGCGCCGTATGGCCTGGCTGCCGAGGCGCTGGGTTCGCTGCAGCGCGACCAGACCCTGCTGATCGACCCGGCCCGCGTGACCTGCGGCGTGTTCCACGCCATGGATCCAGCCGTGCCGCGGGTCGAGGCCATCAACCCCACCACCTTGTTCAAGTCACGCAAGTCGGCTGCCGAGCTTGCCCACGTGCGCCAGGCCATGGCGCACGACGGCGCCGCGCTGTGCGAGTTCTTCGCCTGGTTCGAAAATACCCAGGGCCGCGAAACCATCACCGAACTGACCATCGACGAACAGATCACGGCGGCGCGTGCGCGCCGCCCGGGGTACGTGAGCCCCAGTTTCGCCACCATTGCCGCTTTCAACGCCAATGGCGCCATGCCCCACTACCGGGCCACGCCCGAATCGCATTCGGTCATCGAGGGCGACGGCTTGCTGCTGATCGACTCGGGCGGCCAATACCTGGGCGGCACCACCGATATCACCCGCGTGGTGGCCGTGGGCCAGCCCAACGCCGACCAGAAGGCCGATTTCACCCTGGTGCTCAAGGGCATGATTGCCCTGTCGCGGGCGGCTTTCCCGCGCGGCACGCCATCGCCCATGCTCGATGCCATTGCCCGGGCGCCCATCTGGCAAGGCGGGGTCGAGTATGGCCACGGCACCGGCCATGGGGTGGGGTATTTCCTGAATGTGCACG
>DASPIV010000114.1:0-5018 GCA_035628955.1 Bordetella sp. | reverse complement strand
AGCTTGATGCCGATCCACAGCAGTAGCAGGCAGCCGCCGATTTTCAGGAACGGCACGTCGAGCACGGTGAGCGCGAAACCGATCAGTGCGACGCGCAGCACGATGGCGCCGACCGTTCCCCAGAGGATGCCCCGCATGCGCCGAGCCGGCGGCAGGCCACGGCAGGCCAAGGCAATGACCACCGCGTTGTCGCCCCCCAACAGGACATCGATGAAGACGATCTGAATGACGGCGCCCAGATCTAGCGCCTGGAAGAATGCAAGCATCCGCGTATACCTGGACACAGGGCTTTGCGCACGGCCGGGTGCACATCCGGCAGCCCGGTGCCCGGAAGCCCTGAAGCGCCGGACGAGATAGCTTGATTCTAGTTCAGCTTTTCGTCAGGCACCTTTTGCTGCCATGGCCTCGGCCCTTGCCGGGCGGTCAGTCTTCGAGAAACTGCATGTTGTAGAGCGATGCATACAGACCTTGCGCCGCCAGCAATTCGGCGTGCGGTCCCTGCTCGACGACCTGCCCCGCATCGAGCACGATGATGCTGTCGGCGTTCTGGACGGTGGACAGGCGGTGCGCAATGACCAGGGTGGTGCGGCCGCGCATCAGGCGCTCGAGCGAGGCCTGCACCTGGCGTTCGGACTCGTTGTCGAGCGCCGACGTGGCTTCGTCGAGGATGAGTATGGGAGCGTTCTTGATGAGCGCACGGGCAATGGCCAGGCGTTGCCGCTGGCCGCCCGAGAGGCGCGCCGCGTTTTCGCCCACGTGGGTGTGCATGCCCTTGGGCAGCGCATCGACAAAATCGAGCAGGTTGGCGGCGGCCAGGGCTTCGCGCACCTGCTCGTCGCTGGCCTGGCCCAGCGCGCCATAGCCGACGTTGGCGGCGATGGTGTCGTCGAACAGCACGACGTCCTGGCTAACCAGCGACAGGTGCGACCGCAGGCTGCGCAAGCTGAGTTCGTCGATGGGCACGTCGTCGACCAGGATGCTGCCGGAATCGGGCAGCACGAAACGCGGCAACATATTGACCAGAGTGGTCTTGCCGCTGCCGGACCGGCCCACCAGGGCAACCGTCTGGCCCGGTTCGACGTGCAGCGAGACATTGCTGACGGTATCGCGGTCGGCGTCGTGGAAACGGTGCGTGACCTGGCGGAATTCGATCTTGCCCCGCACCGGTTCGGGCAGTGTGCGCGTACCGGTATCGACTTCGGGTTCCTGGTCGACCAGGGTAAACACGCTTTCGGCGGCCACCAGCATTCTCTGCATTTTGCCGGCAAGATTGGTCAGGCGCTTGATAGGATCGAATATCTGGGCCAGGGCCGCCATGAACGACGCAAAGCTGCCTACCGTGAGCGTGCCGCTGTTGGCCTGGCTGAGGGCGACCGCGATGATCGCCCCCACCGAAATCGAAATGCAGACCTGGGTGAGCGGGGTCATGGCGGCATCGGCCGTGGCAGTACGCATGGCGAAGCGCCGCAAACGCGCATTGACGAAGGCGAAGCGGCCGCGCTCGGCTTCGTAGCCGTCGAACAGCTTGATGACGCGCTGGCCGTTGATGCCTTCGCTGGCCACGCGGGTCAGTTCGGCGTTCATGTTGACCGTGTCGCGATTGATGCGGCGCAGCCGCCGGATGAATACCCGGGCGATCAGAATGGACACCGGCAGCATGATCAGGATGATGAGCGTCAGCATCCAGGACATGTAGAACAGCACGCAGATCAGCGCGATGACGACCAGTGTTTCGCGCACCAGCACGGTGATGACGTCGGTGGCGTAGCCGGTGACGTTGCCGGCGTCGATGGTGAAGCGATTGAGCAGGCGGCCGGTGTCGCCGCGCTTGAAATCGGAATCGGGCAGGCCCAGCAGGCGATCGAACATGTCGCGGCGGATACCCAACAACACATTGTTGGCAACCCATGCCAGCAGATAGTCGCTGAAGAAGTTGCACACGCCGCGCAGGAAGATCAGGCCGACCACTGCCAGGGGCAGCGCCCACACGAAGTACGGCTTGGCCCCCGTGAAGCCGTCGTCGAGCAAGGGCTTCATGATGATGGCCAGGGTAGGCTGGGTGGCGGCCGCGCCGGCCATCAGCAGGATGGCCAGCAGCAAACCCTTCCAGTAAGAGCCCACGCGGCTGTAGACGCGCTTCCAGAGATCGGCCTTGACCGGATGGGATCCGGCGGGTGCATTGCGTGCGGCAGAATTCAAGGGGCGACTCGCTTTAATACAATTGTGCCCGGAATTGTACCGTTCACCGCCTGAGAGGCCGTCACTGCCCATGCCCGATATTTCATGCCTGTATGTCAGATTGCCCAACTGGGTAGGCGATGTGTGCATGAGCCTGCCCAGCCTGGCGCTGCTCCGAGACAGCGGCTTGCCGCTGGTAGTGTGCGCCCGCCCCTGGGCGCGCGACCTGCTCGAGGGCGTGGCCAAGCATGGGTTCATCCCCATGCGCGGGCGGCTGTGGGACGACGCCCGGGCCGTACGCGAGCACCGCCGCACCTGGGGAGCCGCCGCGGGGCGCCCGCGTGGGCTGGCCCTGCCCGACTCGCTGTCGAGCGCCGCCGTGTTGCGCCTGGCGGGCGTGCCCTGCGCCGGATACCGTGACGACGGCCGCAGCCTGCTGCTGCGCTGGCCGATTGCCAAGCCCGCCGCCAGCCTGCACGCCGTCCAGTCCTGGTATTACCTTACCCGCACCGCCCTGGAGCACTGGGGCCTGCCGTCGGAACCAGAGTCGCCGGGCCCCCTGCTGGACCTGCCGATGACGCCAGCGCACCGCCAGGCGGCCGACGCGCTGCTGCGCGACGCGGGGCTGGCCGGCCGGCCTTTTGTGCTGGTCGCCCCCACGGCCACCGGCCTGCACAAGGGCAAAATCAAGGTCTGGCCGGGTTTCGATGCCCTGACCCGGGCCTTGCAGGCACGAGGCCATACCGTGGTAATGTGCCCTCCTCCAGCCGAAGTCGACGAAGCCGCGCGCAATGCCCCCACTGCCCGCCTGCTGCCCGCCGTGCCGCTGGGCGCGTTCGCCGCATTGACGGCCCGCGCCGCGCTGGTGGTGTGCAATGATTCAGGGGTGTCGCACGTAGCCGCCGCCGCCGGCGCGCGACAATTGACGCTGTTCGGCGTTACGAACCCCGGCCGCACGGGGCCCTGGTCGCCCCGCGCGGTATGTGCGGGCTCGGAGCGGAACTGGCCGGGCGCCGACGAGGTCGAACGCGAAGCGTGCGCCCTGCTCGAACCGGCATCGTGACCGCATTGTTTACCTGACATGACGAACTACTTGGCCAACCTGATCATTCCCCAGAATCTTTGCGTGACCCTGGTCGTACTGGGACTGGTGCTGGGCCTGTTTCGGCTGCGCCGCACCGGCGCCGCCCTGGCTGCCTTCGGGTTGGCCTGGGTGCTGGCCTGGTCGCTGCCGGCCACGTCAGTGTGGCTGGGCGGTTCGCTGGAATCGCGCTATCCGCATTTACCGGCGGCACAGTTGCCCACCGCGGATGCCATCGTGGTACTGGGCGGCAACACGGCCAACGGCCGCGCCAACTGGTTCCTGCCCTACGACAAGGAAACCGCCATAGTGCGGGTCGATACGGCCGTGAAGCTGTATCAGGCGCACCGGGCGCCCCGGGTCGTGCTGTCTGGCGGCGCGCTGGAAGGCGATATCAGCGAAGCACGCGGCATGGCCTTCCTGATGAAACAGCAGGGCGTGCCCGACGAGGCCCTGCTGCTGGAGAACTCCAGCCGCACGACCTACGAGAACGCCATGCTGACCGAAGAAGAGCTGAAAGAACATGGCTATGGGAAGATTCTGCTGGTGACCTCGGCACTGCATATGCCGCGTGCCATGGCGGCGTTCTCCAAGCAAGGGGTGGCGGCCATCCCGGCGTCGACACCGCCCCAGATCGTCTTGCCGGCCGATGGCTCGGTGCCGCTCTGGGTTCCGCATATGCGCACCCTGGACGCGAGCCGCTCTATCATCAAGGAATACGCCGGCCTGCTGGTGTATTGGCTGCGAGGCTGGGTCTAGACATGAGCGGCTACGCGGCGCCGGCATGCCGGCCGGGATGCGGGGCCTGCTGTATTGCACCGTCGATTACCCGGCCCATACCGGGCATGCCCAACGGCAAGCCGGCTGGCGTGCCTTGCGTGCAGTTGATGCCCGACATGCGCTGCGCGATCTTTGGCGACCCGGCGCGGCCGGATTTTTGTGGCGGCCTGCAGCCGCAAACAGATATGTGCGCGAACAATCGCGATGAAGCCATCGCCTGGCTGGCCCGCCTGGAAACCGACACGGCCCCTGGCTGCTGATAGCGGCGCTGCGCAGGGGCAGAGTTCAGCCGGCCGCCAATGCCTGGCGATACACGTTCATCGTGGCCTGGGCGAAATCGGCCAGGCCGAAGTGGTCGACGGCACTGCGGCGGGCCGCGGCACCCATGGCTGGCAGGCGAGAGGGATCCCGCAGCATGGCCTGCAATACGGTGGCGATGGCCGGCACATCGCGCACCGGTACGATCCAGCCGTCGACGCCCTCGGTGACGTTTTCGGGCAGGCCCCCGGCATTGCTGACCAGCGCCGGCAAGCCCAGCGACATCATTTCGCGGCACGCATACGACAGGGCTTCGCGATATGACAATACAAAACCCGCGTGGCAACATGCCAGCGCATCGCGCACATCGTCGAGCAGGCCGGGAAACACGACCTGGCTTTGCATGCCCGCAGCGCGCACACGCGCCAGCTTGGCCGAGCTGGGTGGATCGCCGGCGACCAGGATCAGGATGCGTTCGCGCTGGGCGGCAGGCAGGCTGCCGGCAGCCTCGACCAGATCGAGCCAGCCCTTGTCGTAGTCGGTACCGCCCGCGCTGCCCAGCAGCAATTTCCCAGGCCAGTTCACGCCGAAGTAGCGGTTACGCAGGTCGGCCACGGCCTGCGGCGCCAATGGCGCGAAATAATCGGTATCGATGCCGTGCCGGATCGTATCGATGGGGCAGTGCCGATAGGGCGAATGCTCAAGCAGGCCGCGCACGTAG
>DASPIV010000113.1:0-3892 GCA_035628955.1 Bordetella sp. | reverse complement strand
TGGCCGATCGCATGGCAGGTTGGCTGATACGCCACCAGCGCAGCGATACGCCCGCCGGCGAGCGCGCCGATGCGCTGTATGACGCCGGGGCGCCGGCGCGTGGCGACACCGCGCGCGATGGCGCCCAGGTCCCTCATGTGCGCAAGACCAGCATGTATACCCATCTTTCGACCGGCGGACGTGGCCTGTTGTGGGCGGGCGCGGCGGTGCTGGTCTGCGGTACCTTGCTGGGCGCGTCGCGCGGAAGGCGCTGGCATTAGCGTTACAGGGCGGCCAGGCGCCGCCGCCTTCGGCAAGTCATCCGGCAATACTTGTATGATGGTTTCCGCTACGCCGCGGCAGCGGCTCTCTTCCAACCTCAGCGCTAAATCCATCTCATGACTACCGGAAAAGACACCATCGGCATGATCGGCGTGGGCCTGATGGGCCATGGCATCGCCAGCAATATCGTCAAGCACGGCTACCCGCTGGTGCTGCTGGACCACCCTGGCAACCAGCCGGTCGACGCCCTGCTGGCAGCCGGGGCCGCCAAGGTGGCCAGCCCCGCGCAAGTGGCGCGCCAAGCCAACATCATCATCCTGTGCGTAACCGGCACGCCCCAGGTCGAAGATGTTCTGTTCAGCCCCGACGGGCTGTTGCAGGGCTTGCGCCCGGGCACGGTGATCATCGATTGCTCGACCGCCATCCCCTCTTCCACCGTGCGCATCGCGCAAGCAGTCGCCGAAGCCGGCGGACAGTTCCTGGATGCGCCCATGACCCGCACCCCCAAGGAAGCCGCCGAAGGCCGCCTGAATCTGATGGTGGGGGGCGACCGGGCCCTTTACGAACGCTGCGCACCGGTGCTGCGCTGCTACGCCGAAAACATCATGCACGCCGGGCCCGTGGGTTCGGGCCACCGCATGAAGCTGATCCACAACTACGTGTCGCTGGGCTGCGCCGCCGTCATCGCCGAGGCGGCCGCCTGCGCGCAGCGTGCCGGCATCGAGGCCTCGGTGCTGGTCGACATACTGGCCAAGGGCGGCGGGGGCGGCGTGGCACTGGAGCGCATGCGCCCCTACCTGGAATCGGGCGACGACTCGGGCCTGCGCTTTTCGCTGGCCAATGCGCGCAAAGACCTCAATTACTACACCACCATGGCGCACGAAGCCGGCGCCGCCCATGGCGCGGCCGATGCCATCGAACAGCTGTTCGACCGCGGCGCGCAGGCCAGCCCGCCACAGACCACCGTTCCTCACCTGGTATCGCTGCTGGCGTCCGATACGCCCTGATTGTTGCGTCGTTTCCGCCGACGCATTGCACCATTGGGTCGACCAGGTATAAGCTGAAAATGGCCATGTAGCGGCGCGCGACTTCGCGGCGCGCGCCGGGCCATCGTTCCGAACCTGCCGTCCACCACGACCCAAAGGGGAAGATCTTGCAGAACAACACCGCAGGCGTCGCGCCGGTCACCTTCATCGGCTCGGCCATCATTGCGCTGGGGCTGATCATCTACGCGGTTGCGGCACCCGAATCAGCAGCCGCCCATTTCGACACCGTCAATACCTGGATCATCGACGAAGCCGGCTGGTTCTATATGCTGTCGGTCGGCATCTTCGTCATTTTCCTGCTGGGTCTGGCCATGAGCCGGCTGGGCACCGTCAAGCTGGGCCCCGATGATTCGGTACCCGACTACAAATACGGCACCTGGGTCGCCATGCTGTTCAGCGCCGGCATGGGCATCGGCATCGTGTTCTACGGCGTGGCCGAACCCATCATGCACTATTCGCAGCCGCCCAATGCGCCACCGCATTCGGTCGAAGCCGCCCGCGAGGCCATGGAGATCACCTTTTTCCATTGGGGCGTCCATGCCTGGGCCATCTATGCCGTGCTGGGCCTGGCCCTGGCCTACTTCGGCTACCGGCGCGGCATGCCGCTGGCCATCCGTTCGGCCTTTCATCCCATCCTGGGCGACCGTATCTACGGGCCCATAGGCGACTTCATCGACATCTTCGCGGTGGTCGGCACGCTGGCCGGCCTGGCCACCTCGCTGGGGTTGGGGGTGTCGCAGCTCAATGCCAGCATGACGTACCTGCTGGGCATTCCGCAAACGCTGGGCACGCAGCTCATCCTGATCGCGATCGTCACCGTGCTGGCCACCATTACCGTGGCCACGGGGCTGGACAACGGCATACGCCGGCTCAGCGAGTTCATCATCCTGGTGTCCGTCGGGCTGATGCTGCTGATCCTGATACTGGGGCCCACCCGCTTCCTGCTGCAGGCCTTCGTCGAGAACATCGGCCTGTACCTGCACGCCTTCGTCGCCCGCACCTTCCACATCAGTGCCTATGAGCCCAACGACTGGATGGGCAAGTGGACGCTCTTCTACTGGGGATGGTGGATTTCCTGGTCGCCTTTCGTGGGCATGTTCATCGCCCGCATCTCGCGCGGGCGCACCATCCGTCAGTTCCTGGTGGGCGTTCTGTTCGCGCCGGCCGGCTTCAGCTTCGTATGGTTCACTGTCTTTGGCGACCTGGCGATCTGGCTGGACAAGAACGTGGCCGGCGGAGAAATTTCCCGCACGGTGGCGGGCAACCTGCCCATTGCGCTATTCACGGTGTTCGACTATCTGCCCTGGTCTGGCCTGCTGGCCTGGATTACCGGACTGCTGGTCGCGGTGTACTTCGTAACGGCCTCGGACGCCGGCGCGCTGGTGGTGTCCATGATCACCTCGAAAGGCGACGAAGAGCCGCCGCTGTGGCTACGCGTTTTCTGGGCGTTGGCATGCGGCGGAGTGGCCGCCGGCCTGCTGCTTGCCGGCGGCCTCGAGGCGGTGCAGTCGGCCGCCATCATCGCCGCCCTGCCGCTATCGATCGTGATGCTGCTGATGTGCTACGGCATACTCAAGGGCCTGAGCGACGAGGTATTCATCAATCTCAGCCGCAGCCTGCCCACGGCGCCGCTCATCGCCTCGCAAGGCGGCCTGTCGCTGCGCCAGCGGTTGCACAGCATCGTCAGCCATCCCACCAAGGCGCAAGCCAATGCTTTCATCGACAAGACGGTAATGGAAGCCTTCGACCTGGTGGCGGCCGAACTGAAAAAGCGCGACATCGCCACCGAAGCCACCCGGCTCGACGACGGCGCGCAGCTTACCGTGCAGCATGGCGGCGCCACAGAAGACTTCATCTACGCGGTACGGCTGGTAGGCCAGCCCATCCCTGCATTCGCGCTCAGCGATGGCGCCCGGCGCGAAGGCGAGAAGCGCCGCTACTACCGTACCGAAGTCTTCCTGAACAAGGGCGGACGCGGCTACGACATCTATGGCTATCACGCCGACCAGGTGGTAGCCGATCTGGTCAATCATTACGACCGCTTCCGGCATTACCTGTATTCGCTGGAACCCAACGCACCGGGTTGAGCCGCCGCGCCTTGGCATTGCAGGATGCAGGCACTACCATGGAGGCAAGGGCTCGCTTGCGGGCCCGCCACCAGGAGCGCCGCGATGCTGCATTCCAGGCTGCCTCACACCCTACGCGCCCGCCACGCCGTCCGGCTGCTGCGCGCGGCGGCCTGGCTGTGGCTGGTGGCAGCCGCGCTGGCGCTGGCGCCCGCCCGCGGCCAGGCGCCAGCGGCAACATCCGGCCAGGCGGCTCCGGTGGTGCTGCTGCAACTGCAGGGCGCGCTGGGACCCGCTACCACTGAATACTTGCAGCGTGGCCTGGCCGAGGCCGATGCACGCCGGGCCGCCGCGGTCGTATTGCGCATCGATACCCCCGGCGGCCTGGTTTCGTCCACGCGCGATATCGTGCGCGCCATCATTGCCTCGCCCGTACCGGTGATCGGCTACGTGGCGCCCGGCGGCGCGCGCGCGGCCAGCGCCGGCACGTATATTCTCTATGCGTGCCATGTCGCCGCA
>DASPIV010000112.1:0-9250 GCA_035628955.1 Bordetella sp. | reverse complement strand
TGCCATGCATGGCGTAGACCATATTGATGCCGATGTCGGGATGCGCCTGCATGAAGCGTCCCAGGCGCGGAAGCAGCCAGCCGCCGCCCAATAGCCCCGTGACCCCCACGGTGACCTGGGTGAGCGCGGCGCGTTCTTTGGCCTGGCGGGTGGCGCTGCGCAACACCGTGAATGCGGTGTGGATCGACCGGTAATAGTCGCGCCCCTCATCGGTAAGACAGAGGGCGCGTCCCTTGCGCGTGGTCAGCGGGATCTGGATATAGTTTTCCAGCAAGTGCAATTGATGGCTGACTGCCGATGGGGTGATATTCAACTGAGCGGCGGCGTCGGCGATGGAGCCATGTTCGGCGAAGGCTTCAAAGGCGCGGATGGCGCGCAGGGGCGGGTCGATATCGTCGGTGTCCGGGTTCATGATCGGATCAAAAAATTCATCTATTGAATTTCAATCAGCTGTTATTTCGGGCATGGCCCTATATTTTCCGGAGCATCAGCAGAGATAATGCGGTTCAGGCAAAAGAATATATGAATTTTATTTAGTTGGCTGGGTCTCTGCATTCGGCTCGATTCATACTTCAAGGGGGAACTATGAAGGCAAGGTTTTTGAGCGGCATTACGCTGGCTTGCGCCGCCATGGGCGCGCAGGCCGCCGACAGCATCACGCTGGCGTCCTGGGGCGGCTCGTTCCAGAAAGCACAGCGCGAGGCTTGGTTCACGCCGGCCGAAAAAGCCCTGGGAATCACCATCAGGGAAGACACGACTTCCGGCCTGGCCGACGTGCGCACCCAAGTTGCCTCGGGCCGGCCCGCCTGGGACATCGTGCAACAGGGCAATCAGTCATGTCCGCTGATGGAACAGGAAGGCCTGCTGGAAAAGCTCGACCCCGCTATCGTCGATACCACCGGTATTCCAGACAACATGAAGTCGGACTATTGGGTGGCCGACGTCGTCTATGGCGTAGTGATCGGTTGGAACAAGCAGGCCATCGAGGGCGCGCCGCCGCAAAACTGGAAAGATTTCTGGAATACGGCCGATTTCCCCGGTATGCGCTCATTGCGCCGATCGCCGCTTTACAACATTGAGGCGGCGCTGCTGGCCGACGGCGTGGCACCGAAAGACATTTATCCGCCGGATGTGGACCGCGCCTTCCGCAAGCTGGCCGAACTGAAGCCCAGCGTGGGTGCCTGGTGGGGCTCGGGCGCGGAATCGGTGCAGCTGATGCAGAACGAGGAAGTGGACATGTCGGGCATCTGGAACGGCCGCATCCAGGACCTGATGCTCGAAGACGAGCGCATGGATTTCACCTGGAATCAGCAGATCGTGCTGTATGACTGCCTGGCCATTCCCAAGGGTGCCCAGAACAAAGAGGCCGCCATGAAGGTGCTGGCCTATCTGATCAAGCCAGAGACGCAGGCGCGCCTGTCGACGTTGATCAACTACGCGCCGGCCAACGAAAAAGCCTATGAAACGGGCATCATCAGCCCGGAACTGGCGGCCAAGCTGCCCAATTCGCCGGCCAATCGCGACAGCGCCGTGACGTTGGACACGCAGTGGTGGTCGAAGAATTACGACGCCATGTCCAAGCGTTTCGACCTGCTGTTGCAGCGCTGAAAGCAGGGAGACCGCATGACGGATGTCGCGGCGCGGCGCGCTCTTCCCATTACGGTGGCGGGTGTTTCAAAAACCTATGGAGCACAAAAGGTTCTCGATCAGGTCGACCTGGACGTACGCAGCGGCGAATTCCTGACCCTGCTGGGGCCATCGGGCTCGGGCAAGACGACGCTGCTCATGGCGCTGGCGGGCTTCGTGCAGCCCGACGCCGGCGACCTGCAGTTCGGCGGACGCAGCATGGTGTTCGAGCCGGCACACAAGCGCGGCATCGGCATGGTGTTCCAGAGCTATGCGCTTTTTCCGCATATGACGGTGGGCGAGAACATCGGGTACCCTCTGCGGTTGCGCAAATGCCCCCGGGCCGAGATACGCGCCAGAGTCGCCCAGGCGTTGGAAATGGTGCGGCTGCCCGATGTGGCCGAGCGCCGTGTCAGTCAGTTATCGGGCGGGCAACGCCAGCGCGTGGCACTGGCGCGGGCCATTGTCTTCGAGCCGGCGATTCTGCTCATGGACGAGCCGTTGTCGGCACTGGATAAGCAACTGCGCGAGCAGATGCAGCGTGAAATCCGCCAACTGCATGACCGGCTGGGCGTGACAACGGTGTATGTCACGCATGATCAGCGCGAAGCGCTGACCATGTCGGACCGGGTGGCTGTCATGAACCAGGGCCGTATCGAGCAGGTCGCCGGCGCGCTCCAGATATATCGGCGCCCGGCCACGCGATTCGTCGCCGATTTCATCGGCGAGTCGCATTTCTTGCCGGTGCAGCGCCAGGACGGCAGCTTTCGTTTGGCTGGCCGCGCGCTGGTGCTGCCGTCCGACCAGGATCAGCGGTTGGGCGATTCCGCCTGGCTGATGTTGCGGCCGGAGAACCTGATGGTCGATACCGCGCCGGACGCCGCCCGCAACAGGCTGGAAGGCGTAGTGAGCGACAGCATCTTCCAAGGCGAGAGTTCGCGTCTTTTCGTGCGCCTCGATGACGGCCTGGAAGTATCACTGCGGCTGGGGCCGACACAGGTCCGCCAATTCGGCATGAGCCGCGGCCAGCGGGTGACGCTGAGCCTGCACGCCGAGGACACCGTCCTCTTGCCCCGAGAGGATGGCAATGGCCGCTGATACCGCCTTGCACGCGGCGCCGGCGCATGCGGCCGCGCTGGCGCGCCATGCCCGCCATGCTCGATGGCGCCTGCTGCTATTGGCAGCGCCCGCGCTGTTGCTGCTGGCGGTGATACTGCTGGGACCCATTCTATGGTTGTCGGCACTGTCGTTCGTGGGCCCCGATGGCCTCACGCTGGCCCATTACCAGCGTCTCTGGCATGGCGCTTTCCTGTACAGCTTTCGCACTACGTTCGAGCTGGCGTTGCTGGTGACGGTGCTCTGCGCACTGTTGGCCTACCCGTTGTGCTATTTGATGGCACGGGTGTCGTCCCGCACGGCTGCCTTGCTGATGCTGTGCGTGCTGCTGCCGTTCTGGACTTCGCTGCTGGTGCGCACCTACGCCTGGCTGATCCTGCTGCAACGGCGTGGCGTCATCAACAGCTGGCTGGGCGACCTGGGGCTGGTCGATACGCCGCTACGGCTGGTGCACAACTTTACCGGTACGGCCATCGGCATGACGCACATCATGCTGCCTTTCATGGTGCTGCCGCTATACGCCAGCATGCGCGCCATTGCGCCGGACTACCTGCAGGCGGCCGCCGGGCTCGGCGCCACGCCCGCGCAGGTCTTCCGCCAGGTGTATCTGCCGTTGTCGGTGCCGGGGCTGGCCGCGGGCGCGGTGCTGGTCTTCGTGTTGTCGCTGGGCTTCTATGTCACGCCGGCGGTGCTGGGCGGGGGCCGGGTCGTGATGTGGTCCATGCAGATCGAACGCAACATTTCTTTATATGGCGACTGGGGCGCGGCCAGCGCACTGGGCGTCGTGCTGCTGGCGGTGACGCTGCTGTTCATCTGGTTGCTGGCGCGCCTCTTCGGCCTGGAAAAACTGGTGGCGAGGTAGCCCATGCACAACGACGCTCTGCATGAACGCGCGCCTTGGTGGCTGACACCGCTATGCGCGCTTATCGTGGTTTTTCTGGTGGCGCCCACCCTGGTGGTCATTCCCATGAGTTTTTCCGACTCGCGCTTCCTGGCCTTTCCGCCCAAGGAATGGTCGGTGCGCTGGTATCTGGCGTACTTCCAGAGCCTGGAATGGCGCGAAGCCACTTGGGTGTCGCTGCGCGCCGCATTCGGCACCACGCTGCTGGCGACTCCGCTGGGGCTGGCGGCTGCCTATGCCGCCGCGCGCGCCACGGCACGCCAGGGGCACTGGCTGCGTCTGATTTTCCTATTGCCCATGGCCTTGCCCGTGATTCTCTGCGGCGTCGGGGTGTTCCTGCTGTATGCCCGGCTGGGGTTGAACAATACGCTGCTCGGCCTGGTGCTGGCGCATACCTGCCTGGCCTTGCCGCTGGTCTTCATTACGGTAAGCGCCGGGCTGGCCAGCTATGACTTCAGCCAGGAGATGGCTGCCCGCAGCCTGGGCGCCCATCCGCTGCGGGCATTCTGCGGCGTGACGCTGCCGCAGATCCGTTTCTCTGTGCTGGCGGCGGCCATTCTGGCCTTTATCACTTCGCTGGATGAGGTGGTGGTGGCCTTGTTCATAGCCGGTGGTTCCGGCGCCACGTTGACCAAGCGGATGTTCAACTCGCTGCGCGACGAAGTGGATCCCACCATTGCCGCGATTTCGACGCTGCTTATCATCGTGTCGGTGGCATTGCCCCTGGCCGCGCGCACCCTGCAACAGCGACGCTGAATCCCATCACCTTTCATCCCCCTTCCATCTGGAGATACCGATGGCGCTGCATTTTCCGCGCGAGACTTTTTTCGACCGTATCCGGGCCACGCGCCAGCGCATGCAGGCCGAGGGCCTGGACGCACTGTTGTTGTTCGCCCAGGAGAGCCATTACTACCTGACCGGCTTCGACACTTCGGGCTATGTGTTCTTCCAGTGCACCATCATCACGGCCGACGAACGGCCCCCGATTCTACTGACCCGCCGGCCAGACCTGGTGCAGGCGCAGCGTACGTCGGTGGTGGAAGACATCCGCATCTGGTATGACGACGAGGGCGCCGATCCCAGCGTGGACCTGAAGGCCATTCTTGATGAACTGGGGCTGGCCGGCAAGCGCGTCGGCATGGAGACCGATAATTTCGGGTTGGTGGGAAAAAACTATGCGCGCGTGCAGAGCCGCCTGGCCGATTGGTGCACGCTTAGCGATGCTTCGCATCTGGTGCGAGCCCAGCGTGTCGTGAAGTCGGCTGAAGAACTGCATTATGTGCGCGTAGCGGCCAAGTTGGCCGACGAGTCGCTGCTGGCCATGCTGGAAGCGGCCCGTCCCGGCGCCTTTGAAGGCGACATCGCCGCGGCGGGCGCAGCGGTCCAGTTCCGCGGCGGCGGCGATCCCCCGCCGGGAGGCCCGGTGCTGGGTTCGGGCGAGCGTGCCTTGCTGGTACGTACCGCGGCCGGATACCGCCATCTGGATGCCGAAGACCAGCTCACCCTGGAATTCGCGGCCAGCTACCGGCACTACTGTGCCTGCCTGATGCGCACGGTGGCCATCGGCCGCCACCATGATCGCCAGGCGCGGATGTTCGATGTCACCCTGCAAGCCCTGACTGCCATGACCGCCGCTGCGTTGGCCGGCAATCCTTTGGGCGACATCGATTCCGCGCACCGGCGCGTCTTTGACCAGCACGGCTATCGCCACGCGCGCATGGCCGCGTGCGGCTATTCGCTGGGGGCGACTTTCCGCCCTAGCTGGATGGACGTACCGCCGCTGCTGTTCGCCGAGAACAGCACCCTGGCGCAACCCGGCATGGTGCTGTTCCTGCACGCCATCCTGATGGATACTTCCCACAATCTGGCGATGTCGCTGGGGCATACCCTGATCGTTTCGGAAAGCGGCCCGCCGGAAGTCCTGAGCCGCCTGACACCGGCCTACGAAGTGCGGGACTGACGCGGCCGCCACCTTCGGCCGGGAAGGGCGCGCGTCCGGTTCACCATCCACGGCTTCGCGGTATAACTGTATGACGACGGCGCGCGGTGCGAGTTGCCGCGCCGAACCAGGAGCCTCGTCATGCCTGACATTGTGCAACTGCGTCCCGAAGGCCTGTATTGCCCGGCCGGGCGGTTCTACATCGACCCCTGGCGGCCTGTGGACACCGCGGTCCTGACACACGGCCACGGCGACCATGCCCGCGTTGGCATGGGGTGCTATCACAGCAGTGCGGCGGGTTTGCCCATCCTGCAATGGCGCCTGGGCGACCAGGATTACCGGGTCCACGAGTACGGACAGGTTTTTACCCTGGGCGATGCGCGTGTGTCGCTGCACCCGGCGGGGCATGTGCTGGGCTCGGCCCAGGTCCGCATCGAGGCCCAGGGCCAGGTCTGGGTCGTTTCGGGCGACTACAAGCGCCAGCCCGACCCTACCTGCAGCCCGTTCGAAGTCGTCGCCTGCGACACCTTCATCACCGAATGCACCTTCGGCCTGCCTGTCTATCGCTGGCCCAGCGCCGCCGATGTGGCGCGCGACATCGTTCAATGGCGCGACCACTGCGCCGCGCGCGGCGAAGCCGCCATTCTTTATTGCTATGCGCTGGGCAAGGCACAGCGGCTGCTGGCCGAGTTGAAGCCCTGCATCGACCGGCCGGTCTACGTTCATGGCGCCATCGCCGCCGGCGTAGACGTGTACCGGCGCGCGGGCATCGACATGGCCGAGACCCGCCCGGTCATCGAGGCGGATGGGGCCGCGCCTGCATCGGGTACGGGGTTTGCTGGAGAACTCATCCTGGCGCCGCCTTCCGCGGTGGGCAGCGCGTGGCTGCGGCGATTCCGCAGGGCGCAGCAGGGGTTTGCCTCGGGCTGGATGCGCTTGCGCGGCAACCGCCGCCGCCGCAACATGGACCGGGGCTTTGTCGTGTCCGACCATGCCGACTGGCCCAGCCTGCTGCGCACCATCAGTCAAACGGGTGCGCATCGCGTAATCGCCACGCACGGCGACACCGATGCGCTGGTAAGGACCTTGAACGATGCCGGCGTGGCCGCCGAAACACTGGCCACGCAGTACGGTGAGGATGACTAGCCCCGGTAGACAGACCCGAACATGAAACGATTCGCGGCCTTGTATCAGGAACTGGACCGTAGCACCGCCACCTTGGACAAGCGTGCCGCGCTGGTGGCGTATTTCCGTGATGCGCCGCCGCGCGATGCCGTGTGGGCGCTGTACCTGCTGGCGGGCGGCAAGATTACCAGCGCGCGCCGCACCATCGCGCGCGTGGGGGAACTGCGGGCCTGGGTCGCCACAGCATCGGACACCCCCGCGTGGCTGGTCGACGCCAGCTACGACCAGGTTGGCGACCTGGCCGAAACCCTGGCGCTGCTGGTGCCCGATCCGGCGCAGGCCGCCGCCGAACGGGGATTGGCGGACTGGATCGAAGAGGTCTTGCTGCCGGTGGCCAACGGTGATGAAGCTCAGCGCCGCGAAGTCATCGTCACGGCGTGGCTGGGCTTGCCGTTCGACGAGCGGCTGGTCTTCAACAAGCTATTGACGGGTGCGCTGCGCGTGGGCGTGTCGCAACGCATGGTGCAGCAGGCATTGGCCGAGTTGTCCGGCGTGCCGATCGCGCGCATTGCCCAGCGCATGCTGGGAACCTGGGTGCCCAGCCCGGCATTCTTGCGCGACCTGCTCAGCTCGGAAGAGCTGCCGGGCGACCGCCAGCAGCCCTATCCCTTTTTCCTGGCTGCGCCCCTGGAAGGCGATCCGGCCAGCCTGGGCCCCATCGAAGACTGGCTGGTCGAATGGAAATGGGACGGTATCCGCGCGCAACTGATCCGGCGTCACGGCGAGGTGGCGTTGTGGTCGCGCGGGGAAGAACGGCTGGATGGGCGCTTCCCGGAGGTCGAGGCCGCGGCGGCGGCGCTGGATGTGGATTGTGTACTGGATGGCGAACTGCTGGCCTGGCAGGACGATGCCGCCGGGCCAATGCCGTTCGCTGCCTTGCAGACTCGCATCCAGCGCCTGAAGCCCGGCCCCAAGTGGCTGGCCGAGGCGCCCGTACGAATGCTGGTGTACGACCTGCTGGAACTGAACGGAACAGATATGCGGGAACTTCCGCAAACTGAACGCCGCAGCCGCCTGCAAGCGCTGCTGCGGCGGCATCCCGACCCGCGCCTGAGCCTGTCGCCGGCCGTGACGCTGTCCGGCTGGGAAGAGGCCGCTGCGTTGCGCGGCGAATCGCGCCAGCGGGGCGTCGAGGGTTTCATGCTCAAGCGTGCCGGTGCGGCCTACCAGAGCGGCAGGCGGCGCGGCGATTGGTGGAAGTGGAAAGTCGACCCGCTGACGATCGATGCCGTGCTGCTGTATGCGCAGGCGGGCCATGGACGCCGCAGCACGCTCTATACCGACTACACCTTCGGACTATGGCAGGGCGATGTGCTGATGCCCGTGGCCAAAGCCTACTCGGGCCTGGATGACAAAGAAATTCTGGAACTGGATCGCTGGCTGCGTGCCCACACACGCGAACGCTACGGCCCGGTTCGATCGGTCGACCCTGTCCAGGTATTCGAGCTGGGCTTCGAAGGCGTCTCGGTATCAAAGCGCCATAAATCCGGCGTCGCCGTGCGCTTCCCGCGTATTTTGCGCTGGCGGCACGACAAGCCTGCCGCGGAGGCGGACCAGCTCGACACCCTCAAGGCACTGGCCCGATGACGGCCGCGCCGCGCGGCTGGGATGCGCCCTTGGCGGCCTGGTTCGGCGGGCGCGGCTGGAAAGCCGCGTCGTTCCAGCGCGAGACCTGGCGCCGATACCTGGCGGGCGAATCGGGGCTGCTGCATACGCCGACCGGCAGCGGCAAGACGCTGGCGGCCTTTGGTGGACCATTGCTGGAAGCGCTGGCCGATCCCGCAATGACGCAACCGAACACGGGGCAGGGGCCGCGCGTGCTGTGGATCACGCCGCTGCGCGCGCTGGCCGCCGATACCGCCCGGGCGCTGGCGCAGGTTGCGCAAGACCTCGATATTGCCTGGACCGTGGCCCTGCGCACGGGCGACGCCAGCGCTCGCGACAAGCGGCTGGCCCGCCAGGGCAAGGCGGATGTATTGGTGATCACGCCTGAATCGCTGGCGCTGCTGTTGTCCTACGCGGATACGGCTGCGCGCTTTCGTGCCCTGCGCTGTGTCGTGGTGGACGAATGGCATGAATTGCTGGGCAACAAGCGAGGGGTGCTGCTGCAGCTCTGCCTGGCGCGAATGCGCGGCCTGTCGCCCCACCTGCGTACCTGGGGCTTGTCGGCCACGCTGGGCAACCTTGAAGAGGCGCGCGCGGTGTTGCTGCCGCATGCCGTGGATAGCGCGCTGGTGGCCGGCGCGCGGCCGCGCAAGATCGGCATCTCGACCTTGCTGCCCGACAGCAACGGTGCATTGCCATGGGCGGGGCACCTGGGCTTGTCCCAATTGGGGCGCGTATACAAGCTGCTGTTCAAGGTGCGCGCCACCTTGTTGTTCACCAATACCCGCGCGCAGGCGGAGTTGTGGCACCGCGCACTGGAATCGATCTGGCCCGAAGATCCCGCCACGCTGGCGCTGCACCATGGCTCGCTGGACCCC
>DASPIV010000111.1:0-15611 GCA_035628955.1 Bordetella sp. | reverse complement strand
CGCGGGTGGCCGCCATGAACGCCGGCATCGGCAAGGAAACGCCGGCCTTCAACGTCAACCGCCTGTGCGGCTCGGGCCTGCAGGCCATCGTGTCGGCCGCGCAAACCATCATGCTGGGCGATACCGAGATCGCGGTGGGCGCCGGCGCCGAAAGCATGAGCCGCGCGCCGTACATTGCACCGGCACAGCGCTGGGGCGCGCGCATGGGCGACGCAGTGATGCTCGACATGATGACCGGCGCGCTGTCGGACCCGTTCGGCCGCATGCACATGGGGGTAACGGCCGAGAACGTGGCGGCCAAGTTCGGCATCAGCCGTACCGACCAGGACGCGCTGGCTGCCCAGTCGCACGCACGCGCGGCGGCCGCCATCGAGGCCGGCCGTTTCCGCGATCAGATCGTTCCCGTGGTCATCAAGACCCGCAAGGGTGAAGTCACGTTCGATACCGATGAACACGTGCGGCGCGACGTCACGGCGGAAACGCTGGCCGGGCTCAGGCCGGTGTTCAAGAAAGAGAACGGCACGGTCACGGCCGGCAACGCATCTGGCCTGAACGACGGCGCCGGTGCCGTGGTACTGATGAGCGCCGCGGCCGCCGAGCGGCGCGGCGCCAAGCCGCTGGCACGCCTGGTGGCGTATGCGCACGCGGGCGTCGATCCCGAGATCATGGGCATCGGCCCGGTACCCGCTACCCAGGCCGTACTCAAGCGCGCCGGCCTGACGGTCGACCAGCTCGACGTGATCGAGGCTAACGAAGCCTTTGCCGCCCAGGCCTGCGCCGTTTCCCGCGAGCTGGGGTTCGACCCCGCCAAGGTCAACCCGAATGGCAGCGGCATCAGCCTGGGGCATCCCATCGGCGCCACCGGCGCCATCATCACCGTGAAAGCGTTGTACGAACTGCAGCGCATACAGGGGCGCTACGCGCTGGTGACCATGTGCATCGGCGGCGGGCAGGGTATCGCGGCGGTGTTCGAAAGAGTGTGAGGCATTGCCAGGTGTCAGGCTCCGCAGGTGCCTGACACCTGGCAACAGCCGGGACATCCATGACGCGGCGTTTGGTCCTCAACCGCGCTGCGCCTCGATCGCGACATCGCCCCAGGGTGACATGATTTCGGTGCACCCTTCGTTGGCGCCATCCTGGCGCAGCACGCCCGAGGGACACGCATAGGCATAGGCATACAGGGTACGCGGCGCCGGCGCATGCGGGTGGCTGGCCGCCACGGCCTGGTAGGCCTCCTGCGGCAGTTTCGGATCCAGCATCAGCACATCGGTGCTGGCATCGAGCCGGGCGTGGTGGAACGCGGCTTCCAGCGTCATGCCGTAGTCCACCAGGAACGAAACCAACTGCATCACCGCCGGCAGGATCTTGCGTCCGCCCGAGGCTCCCAAGGCAAAGCGCCGTCCAGCCGCCTCGCCCACTACCGGGCAGATATTCATCAGGCAGCGGCGTGCCGGCGCCAGAGAATTGGCCTTGCCCGGTTCCGGGTCGAACCACATGATGCCGTTGTTGAGCAGCATGCCGGTCGAGGGCGACACCACATGCGATCCGAATGCCGACAGCAGCGTTTGCGTCACCGCGCACTGATTGCCATGGCGGTCGACCACACTGAAGTGCGTGGTGCAGGCCGGCGTGCGCGGGTCTTCGTTGTCGCCCATGTTCGACAGGCGCCATTGGTATTCCTGGCGCAGTACGTCGGCGTAGGCCAGGAAGGCATCGGCGTCCGGCGCCGGGCCAGGTGCCAGTTTGTCCTGCAGGCGTTGCAGGCAGCGCGCCAGGCTGGGGCCTGCCGTCATTTCCGGTGTGGCGTGGATGTGTCCGCCGCGATAGGGAATCGACAAGGGTTCTTGCAGCAAGGCCCGGTAATCGCGCAGATCTTGATGGCCAAGGCAACCGCCCTTGGCCTGTACGTCACGCGCCAATTGGGCACCGATATCGCCGTCGTAGAATGCGCGCGGACCTTGTTCGGCCAGGTAGGCCAGCGTGTCGGCGGCTCGCGGCAGAGCAATGCGCTGCCCGGCCGCCGCGCTCCAGCCGCTGGCCTTGGGCCAGGCGCCATCGTCCAGGAACATCTGTGCGGCATCGGGGTCGCGCGCCAGCCAGCGTGCCGCGCCGGCGATCATCAGAGTGGTGTACCAGTCGACCAGCAGACCTTCGCGGGCCAATGCCACGGCCGGCTGCAGCAATTCGCGCCACGGCAGGCGGCCGTAAGTGGCATGGGCCAGTTCCATGCCCGCCACCGTGCCCGGCACGGCCACGGCCGTGGCGCCACGCGCATTGCGGTCGTCTTGCACGGCCGGCCAGGGAAACAGGTCGGTCGATACGGCATCGCCGCCGGCCAGCGGATAGTGCGCCGGATCCAGCCCGGCCGGCGAACGCATGCCGAAATACACCACTCTGGCCTGGTCTTCGGCCGCGCGGTACAAGGTCATGGCGCCGCCGCCCATGGGCCCGCTCATCCAGGGTTCGACCACCCCCGCGGCGAACGAGGCGGCCACCGCCGCGTCGACCGCATCGCCGCCCGCGGCCAGCACCTGGGCCCCGGCTTCGGCCGCCCGGCGATGCTGGGCGGCCACCAGCCCGCCGGCGGTGCGGATCACCGTCTTGCGTACAACTTGCGTGGTCGAGAACTGATCGGGCATCTGCGTTCCTTCGGGACGGGTCAAGCCACAGCGTACCGCGCTGGCTACAATCGCGCGATGCCTGCCCGACCGACTCCCGCCCTTTCCGACCAGCCCACGCTTTCCGAAGCCGACGGGATCCGCTATCTGCACTTCGGCACCGAATGGATCCAGGGTGCCATGCGCATCAAGGCGCCGGCCGAACTGGTGCTGGAATACACCGCCCAGATGATGGCCTGGCTGCTGTTCCTGGACCCGCCCAAAGAAGAGTCCATCGGCCTGCTGGGCCTGGGGGCCGGGTCGCTGGCACGCTTTTGTCTGAAGCACACCCGCAGCCCGGTGGCCGCGGTGGAATGGAACCCGCAGGTCACAGCCGTATGCCAGATGTTCTTCCGCCTGCCCAGCGTGGCGCGCCTGTCGGTAGCGCATGACGATGCGGCTGCCTGGGTGGCCGATGCGCGCCATGCGGGCCGTTGTCCGGTACTGATGGTGGACTTGTACGACGCCTCTGCGCGCGGACCCGTACGCGACTCGGTGGTTTTCTACCGCGATTGCCGGCGGGTGCTAGGAGAGGCCGGGGTATTGTCCGTCAACCTGTTCGGCCATCATGACAGCTTCGGCCGCAACATCGAGAATTTGCGCAAAGCCTTCGACGACCGCATTGTGCTGCTGCCGGAAATCGACGAAGGCAACCAAATCGTGCTGGCTTTCAGCGGCCCGCCGCTGGCGATTACGCCGGCCCAATTGCTGGCCCGCGCCGAACAGGTAGAGGGCCGGTACGGCCTGCCCGCCCGGCGCTGGGCCCGCGCCCTGACGCGCCATGCGGTAGCGGGCATCCTGCATTTCTAGGCGGCTCCGGTATCCGCGGGATTCCCCCAATGGGGTGGGGCTTCCCGTGCCCGTGGGATGGCAGGTATGATGAGCTTTCCTATAATTATGAATTACAAGAGCCGCTCGCGGGCCCCTCATGACCGCTCCCATCGTCAGGCAAGCGTTATATCTCGAGGTCGCCGACCGCCTGCGCGCCATGATCCGGGCGCGGGCGCTGGCCAGCGGCGAATGGATCGATGAAACCCGCCTGACCGGCCTGCTGGGCATCTCGCGCACACCGTTGCGCGAAGCGCTGAAAGTACTGGCCACCGAAGGCCTGGTCCGGCTCGAGCCCCGCCGCGGCTGCTTCGTCAATGAATTGTCGCTGCGCGACCTGGAAGACATCTTTCCGCTGATGGCCATGCTGGAAGGGCGTTGCGCCCACGAGGCCGCCCTGAAAGCGTCCGATGCCGAACTGGCCGCGCTCGAGCCGCTGCACCAGGCGCTGGCCGGCCATGCCGCCGCCGGCCGGGTCGACGCCTACTACGACACGAACTTCCTGATCCATGAAGCCGTGCAGGCCCTGGCCGACAACCGCTGGCTATCGGATATGGTGGGCAACCTGCGCAAGGTGCTCAGCCTGTTCCGCCACAAAAGCCTGACGGTGCCGGGTCGCATCACCGAGTCTTGTGCCGAGCACCTGGCGATTTTCGCCGCCCTCAAGGCGCGCGATCCGGATGCCGCCGAAGCCTTGGCGCGCAAGCATCTGCTGCGCCAGCTCGAGGCCTTGCGCCTGCTGGCCAGCCAGGCCGACGGCGCCGAGGCCACACCCGATTCTTTTTCATCCCCCTCACCGGAGGCAGCCCATGACCGCCCTAGACTCCAGCCCGCTCGCGCGCGGCGCCCGGCCGCCTGAAGGCGATACCCTGCCGGACGATGAGGCCGCGGCCGAAAGCGCCGGCCTGATGGCCAGACTGGGCCGCCTGTGGAACAACAGCGGCAAGCTGCCCGGCACCGCCGAGGTCCTGCCCCTGTTCCAGGCGCGCCTGACCGATGTGGCCGCCAACAAGCTGGCCCGAAGCTGGTGCGGCGCTTACGCTGCCGCCGACAGCAAGCGCCGGCGCGAGCTGCTGGCCGGCTTGGCGCAGGTCAGCGCCAGCATCGAGCCGCGTGGCGACCATGGCTTGAAACTGTTCAAGCGCTTCAATGCCTTGCCCGACGGGCTGCGGTTCCTGGTGGCCTTGCGCGCCGACATGCTGCGCTGGCGCAAGCAAGTGGCGGGCTTGCAGGCCCTGGACAAAGACCTGGAAAGCTTGCTGTCGGCATGGTTCGACGTGGGCTTGCTGGAACTGCGCCCGCTGACCTGGGATTCGCCGGCATCGCTGCTGGAAAAGCTGATCATCTACGAGGCCGTGCACGAGATACGGTCGTGGGACGACCTGCGCCACCGCGTGGCGCCCGACCGCCGCTGCTATGCGTACTTTCATCCGCAGATGCCCGACGTGCCGCTGATCTTCGTCGAGGTGGCCTTCGCCACGCAGATGGCAGACAACGTACAGGCGCTGCTGGACATGGCCGCGCCGCCGCAAGACCTGGACAAGGCTCGCTGGGCCGTTTTCTATTCGATCTCGAACACGCAGCCGGGCCTGCGCGGCATCAGTTTCGGCAACTTCCTGCTCAAGCGCGTCATCGAATGCCTGCTTGAAGAACTGCCCAAGCTGCGCTCGTTCGCCACGCTGTCGCCCATGCCGGGCCTGGTCGATTGGTTGTCGCGCCTGAGCGCGCCAGAGGTCGAGGCCATTGTGCGCGACAAGGCCCGCAGCCGTGCTGGCGCGCCCGACGGCGCACGCTGGGCGGCGCGGCTGGCCAAGGCCGCCGGCGGCAAACCGTCCGAAGTCGTGCAGCGCGCCGGCCTGAAGCTGGCGGCGCACTATCTGTTGTCCATGAAGAACGGCCAGCCGCTGGATCCCGTGGCGCGCTTTCACCTGGGCAACGGCGCGCGCATCGAGCGCCTGAACTGGGCAGCCGACACCTCGGCCAAGGGATTGGGCCAGTCATGCGGCATGATGGTCAATTACCTGTACGACCTGGACGACCTGGATGCCAACCTGGTTCAACTGGGCGCAGGCAAGCCGCGGGTCAGCCGCGGCATTGCGCGCATCGGATAGGGCGGCCATGCACGATACATCACCCGCGGGACAAGTATTGCTGGCACGCGAGGGCGCGCTGGCCTGGGTCACGCTGTCGCATCCCGGACGCTTGAACGCCATCACCGTGGCCATGTGGGCGCAGTTGCGCAGTGTGTTCGAGGCGCTGGCAGCCGACCCCTCCGTGCACTGCGTGGTGGTGCGGGGGCAGGGGGGGCAATTTGCGGCCGGCGCCGACATCCGCGAGTTCCCGTCGGTGCGCGGCGATGCGCGGCAGGTGCGCCACTATCACCAGCAGGTGCTGGCTCCTGCGCTGGCTGCGGTGGCGCAATGCCCGCAACCCGTGGTGGCCCAGATAGAGGGTGTGTGCGTGGGCGGCGGCCTGGAGATCGCCTGCCAGTGCGACCTGCGCATTGCCGGCGCCTCGGCACGCTTCGGCGTTCCCATCAACCGGCTGGGTTTCCCCATGGCCCCTGATGAAATGCGCGGCCTGCTGGCGCTGGCTGGCCCGGCGGCGACCTTGGCAATCCTGCTGGAAGGCCGGGTGTTCGACAGTGCCGAGGCACAGGCGCTGGGCCTGCTGACCCGTGTCGTGCCGGACGCCGATGTGGCCGCGCAGGCGCGCGCCAGCGCCGAGCGCATCATGCGCGGCGCGCCGCTGGCCGCCCGCATCAACAAGCGCCAGGCGCGCCGGCTGCTGCAGGGCGCGCCCCTGGGCGAAGCCGACTATCAAGATTTCTTTTCTTATGCCGACAGCCGCGACCACCACGAAGGCGTCAGCGCCTTCCTGGCCGGGCGGCCACCCGTATTCACCGGAGACTAGACAAGGTGAGCAACGCCAATCTGTACACCATATTGTCCGGCGGTTTCCCCGCCGACCGCAGCAAGGTCGCGCTGGAAACGCCCGACCTGCTCTACACCTGGGACGACATCGACCGCGCCAGCGCCTGCCTGGCGAACTTGCTGGCTTCGCTGGGCCTGGCCGCAGGCGCGCGTGTGGCGGTGCAGGTCGAGAAGTCGCCCGAGGCGTTGCTGCTATACCTGGCCACGCTGCGCGCGGGCTTCGTGTACCTGCCCCTGAATACAGCCTATCGCGAGAGCGAGGTCGCTTACTTCCTGGGCGATGCCGAGCCCGCGGTGGTGGTGTGCAGCAGCAAGAACCTGGCATGGATGCAGCGCGTGGCCGGGCAGGCCGGCACCCGGCACGTCTACACCCTGGATGAAGACCGCAGCGGCACGCTGCTGGCGGCCGCCGGGGGCCTGAGCCCATCGTTCGACACCGTGGCGCGCAATGCCGACGACCTGGCCGCGATTCTGTATACCTCGGGCACCACCGGACGCAGCAAGGGCGCCATGCTCTCGCATGGCAATCTGGCTTCGAACGCCCAGGTGCTGCACCGCTATTGGGGCTGGCGCGCCGACGACGTGCTGCTGCACATGTTGCCCATTTTCCACGTGCACGGGCTGTTCGTGGCCTCGCATGGTGCGCTGCTGGCCGGGGCGCGCATGATCTGGCTGCCCAGGCTCGACGTCGACCAGGCCTTGCACTATCTGCCGCGCTGCACGGTGATGATGGGAGTGCCCACGTATTATGTGCGACTGCTGGCCGATGCCCGCTTCGATCGCGCGGCTTGCGCGCGCATGCGCTTGTTCATCTCCGGCTCGGCGCCGCTGCTGATGGAAACATTCAGCGAATTCCAGGAACGCACCGGCCACACCATTCTTGAACGCTACGGCATGAGCGAAACCGTGATGCTCACGTCCAACCCTTACGATCCGGCCATGGGCGAGCGCCTGGGCGGCACTGTAGGCAAAGCTTTGCCCGGGGTGCAGGTGCGGGTAGTCGACGATGCCGGCACCGCCCTGGGGGCGGGCGAAATCGGCAATGTGCAGGTGCGCGGCCCCAATGTATTCGCCGGCTATTGGCGCATGCCCGAAAAGACCCGCGAAGAGTTCACGGCCGACGGCTGGTTCCGCACCGGCGACGTGGGCCGCTGGGGCGGCGAATCGGGCGGGCGCGTCGTGCCGGACGACTATCTGTCCATCGTCGGGCGCAGCAAAGACCTGATCATTTCCGGCGGCTACAACGTCTACCCCAAGGAGATCGAGTTGATCATCGACGAGATGGCCGGCGTATCGGAATCGGCGGTGATCGGTGTGCCGCACCCGGATTTCGGTGAGGCGGTGATTGCCGTGGTGGTGCCGCGTGCCGGCGCATCGCTGGACACGGCGGCCATGCAGGCCGAGCTGAAGTCGCGCATTGCCAACTTCAAGGTTCCCAAGCAGATCCACGTGATCGAGCAGTTGCCACGCAACACCATGGGCAAGGTGCAGAAAAATGTATTGCGCACCGAATACGCCGGTCGCTAGCCATGCGCCGATTCCGCTACGCCGACCAGGAGACCCGCACGAGTCCTAAACCTGATTTGTAAGGCGCCGGCCAAGTACTGGCGCCCGTACGCAGCCGCAGTTCCTTCACGACAGAATTATCTGAACAACGGAGACAATCATGAAGAACGCAATTCGCATAGCCGCCCTCGGGGCGGCGCTGGTAGCCGCGGGAGCGGCCATGGCGCAAGACGTGACGCTGCGCGCCTCGCACCAGTTTCCTGGCGGGCAGGGCGATCCGCGCGACGAAATGGTGCAGATCATTGCCCGCGAAGTGGCCGCCGCCAATGTGGGCCTGAAAATTCAGGTCTTCCCTGGCTCGTCGCTCTACAAGGCCACTGAGCAATGGGGCGCGCTGACGCGCGGCCAGCTCGACATGTCGGCCTTTCCGCTGGACTACGCTTCGGGCCGCGTTCCGCAGTTCTCTGCCACCTTGATGCCCGGCCTGGTGCGCAACTTCGACCATGCGCTGCGCCTGAACAAATCGGATTTCATGAAAGAAATCCATGCCCTTACTGAAAAGAACAATGTGATCGTCATTGCCGACGCCTGGCTGGCCGGTGGCTTTGCGTCCAAGAAGGATTGCATCACCTCGCCCGACACTATCAAGGGCCAGGTCATCCGCGCAGCCGGCCCGGCGTTCGAACAGATGCTGGCGGCAGCCGGCGCGTCGATCGCCTCGATGCCTTCGTCCGAGGTCTACACCGGCATGCAGACGGGCGTGCTGGATGCCGCCAACACCTCGAACGACAGCTTCGTGTCGTATCGGCTGTACGAACAGGCCAAGTGCCTGACGGCACCCGGCGAAAACGCACTGTGGTTCATGTACGAGCCGGTGGTGATGTCCAAACGCACCTACGACAAGCTCAATCCCGAACAGCAGCAAGCCATCATGGCCGCTGCCAAGAAGGCCGAAGACTATTTCACGGCCGAAGCCCGCAAGGGTGAAAAGAAAATGGTCGATGCCTTCACCAAGGCCGGTGTAGAGGTCGTGACCATGAGCAAGGCCGACTTCGATGCATGGATGGAAGTGGCCAAGCAGTCTTCCTACAAGCACTTCGCCGACAAGGTCAAGGGCGGCGAGGAACTGCTGAAGAAGGCGCTGGCGGTTCAGTAACCGTACCGCGTGGGGGCGGCGGGACATCCGCCGCCCATTTCACAAGAAGGGGAAGCCATGCTTCGATGCTTTGTCACCGCGACCGACCGTTTGTCGCGCGCTGCGGGGGTGTTGGCCGCGGTCTTGCTGGTAGTGGCCATGGTGGTCGTCTGCCAGATGATATTCATGCGCTATGTATTTCGCGCGCCCACCAGTTGGCAGACGGAAGTCGTGGTTTTTTCCGCGACTGCGGCGATCTTCATCGGCGCGCCCTATGTGCTGCTGACACGCGGCCACGTCGGGGTCGAAGTGGTCGAGCTCCTGCTGCGCGACAACGCGCTGCGGCGCCTGAAACTGGCGGCTTCTTTCCTGGGCCTGGCGTTCTGCGTGATCATGGCGGTGGCCAGCGGCATGTACTGGCACGCCGCCTGGGACGGCGGCTGGACCACGCCCACCATCGACGCTATTCCCTTGTGGATTCCGCTGGCGCCCATGGTGCTGGGATTCGTTTTGCTCAGCCTGCAGTACCTGGTTGAGATCCTCAAGATCCGCTCGCCAGGAGAATACGCATGAGTCCGACCTGGGCCGCCGTCACCATCATCGCCACGCTGTTTGTCTTTCTGGGCACTGGCATGCCCATTGCCTTCGCCCTGGGCCTGGCCGCCGTGGGCGGACTGTTTCTCGACATGGGGCCGTCCGTGGTCGAGGTGCTGGCCGAAACCATGTTCGCCGGCATCGCCAACCTGGCCTATGTATCCATTCCCATGTTCGTGCTGATGGGGGCCATCGTGGCGGGCACGCCCGCCGGCGGCGACCTGTACAAGGCCCTGGACCGCTGGCTGTACAAAGTGCCGGGCGGGCTGGTGCTGTCGAACATCGGCGCCTGCGCCATCTTCGCGGGCATGACGGGTTCCAGCCCGGCCACCTGCGCCGCGATCGGCAAGATGGGCATTCCCGAGATGATGAACCGCGGCTACCCGGCTTCGGTCGCCACGGGTTCCATCGCGGCTGGCGGGACGCTGGGCATCCTGATCCCGCCCTCGGTCACCATGATCGTCTACGGGATATCGACCCAGACCTCGATCGGGCGGCTGTTCCTGGCCGGCGTGCTGCCGGGCCTGATGCTGACCGCCATGTTCATGGCCTGGGCCCTGCTCGATGCCCGCCGCAAGGGCTTCAGTTTCGACGTCGGGCACGTGTCTTACACGCTGCGCGACAAGCTGGTCACGCTGCCGCGCGTGCTGCCCCTGTTGATGATCGTGATCGGGCTCTTGTTCGTGCTGTATGGCGGCGTGGCCACGCCTTCGGAAGCGGCCGGCGCCGGCGCGATGCTGACGCTGCTGGTGGTCGCGGTGGTGTACCGGCTGGTGCGCATGAAGACCTATACGGGAATCTTCAGTTCGGCCATGCGCGAAAGCGTGATGATCATGATGATCATGGCATCGGCCGAACTGTTTGCCTTTGCGCTGTCGTCGATGTTCATCACCCAGACCGTGGCGCAGACCATAGGCGCGCTCGAGGTCAACCGCTGGGTGCTGATGGGCATGATCAATGTCTTCCTGCTAGTGGCGGGCATGTTCCTGCCGCCGGTGGCGGTCATCGTCATGGCGGCTCCGCTGCTGTATCCCATCGTCATCCAGGCAGGTTTCGATCCGTACTGGTTCGCCGTGGTGCTGACCATCAACATGGAAATCGGCCTGATCACGCCGCCCATCGGCTTGAACCTGTTCGTGCTGAACTCCATCGCGCCGCAGGTGCCTACCAAAGACGTGTTATGGGGGGCGCTGCCTTACGTGTTGGTGATGCTGGCCGGTATCGTGGTGTTGTGCGTGTTTCCCGAGATCGTCACCTGGCTGCCCGACTATGTCATGGGCCCGGCGACATAGCGCGGGGGTTCGTGCACCATTTTAGGGATTTCCCGCGCCGCCAAGCCCGCCACGACACGTTAGACTTAGCGGTTTCACGGGCCGGCAGGCCGGCGGGAAGCCGCCGGCACCGGCCGTGATCTTAAACAACACCCAAACGGTGCAAGGAGCAAACCCTATGCTGATCGGAAAAAAACATTTTCTGACGGTGGGCGCACTGGCGGCGGCGCTGGCTATCCACGCTGTTCCTGCCGCGGCGCAGCAGAAGTCCGTGGCCGTCACGGCCATCGTCGAGCACCCGGCCCTCGATGCCGTGCGCGACGGCGTGCAAGACGCCCTGAAGCAGGCCGGCTACGTGTCCGGCAAGAACCTCAAGTGGCAATACCAGAGCGCCCAGGGCAATACCGGCACCGCCGCCCAGATCGCCCGCAAGTTCGTGGGCGACCGCCCCGACGCCATTGTGGCGATCGCCACGCCGTCGGCCCAGTCGGTGGTGGCGGCCACCAAGGATGTCCCCGTGGTGTATTCGGCCGTGACCGATCCGGTGGCGGCCCAGCTGGTGCCCACCATGGGCGCATCGGGTACCAACGTTACCGGCGTGTCCGACCTGCTGGCGCTCGACAAGCAGATCGAACTGATCAAGAAGGTCGTGCCCGAGGCCAAGCGCGTGGGTATGGTCTACAACCCCGGCGAAGCCAACTCGGTGGTGGTGGTCAAGCAATTGCAGGACCTGCTGCCCAAGGCCGGCATGACCCTGGTCGAAGCGGCCGCGCCGCGTACGGTCGACGTGGCTTCGGCCGCGCGCAGCCTGATCGGCAAGGTCGATGTCATCTACACCAACACGGATAACAACGTGGTGTCGGCCTACGAATCGCTGGTCAAGGTCGGCAACGACGCCAAGATCCCGCTGGTGGCGTCCGATACCGACAGTGTCAAGCGCGGCGCCATCGCGGCGTTGGGTATCGACTACCACGACCTGGGCGTGCAGACCGGCAAGATCGTGGTGCGCATCCTGAAGGGCGAAAAACCCGGCGCCATCCCGTCGGAAACCAGCTCCAACCTGCGCTTGTTCGTCAATCCGGGCGCCGCCGCGAAGCAAGGCGTCACCCTGTCCGAAGCGCTGCTGAAGTCGGCCGCCGAAGTCGTCAAGTAATCCGCGGCCACCGGTCCCGCAGGGGCCGGCGGCGCGTGCTTTAATCACCGAACACACTCAAGGTAGCGCCGGCCGGGTTCACAAGACGCGGCGGCCCAGACTCGATTCATGTCCCTGTTCTCTTTGCTCGGCGCCCTGGAAATCGGCCTGATTTTCAGCCTGGTCGCGCTGGGCGTACTGATTTCCTTCCGGCTGCTGCGCTTTCCCGACCTGACCGTGGACGGCAGTTTTCCATTGGGCGGCGCAGTCGCCGCCACGCTCATCTCGGGCGGCGTGGACCCATTCTCGGCCACGCTGGCGGCCACCGCCGCGGGCGCCGTGGCGGGGCTGATCACCGGCTGGCTCAACGTCAAGCTGCGCATCATGGACCTGCTGGCCAGCATCCTGATGATGATCGCGTTGTATTCCGTGAACCTGCGCATCATGGGCAAACCCAATGTGCCCCTGATCACCGAATCCACCGTATTCACTATCCTGCAGCCCGAATGGCTAAGCGACTACGTGGCGCGGCCGCTGATCCTGGTAGGAGTGGTGATCGTCGTCAAGCTGCTGCTGGACTGGTTCCTGGCCACCCAGACCGGCCTGGCCATGCGCGCCACCGGATCCAACGGCCGCATGGCGCGCGCCCAGGGCGTCAATACGGGCGGCATGATCCTGGCCGGCATGGCGCTGTCGAACGCGCTGGTGGGCCTGGCCGGGGCGTTGTTTGCACAAACCCAGGGCGGGGCGGACATCTCGATGGGCATCGGCACCATCGTCATCGGCCTGGCCGCCGTCATCGTCGGTGAAAGCATCCTGCCCTCGCGCAAACTGGTACTGGCCACGCTGGCGGTCATCGTGGGTGCCATCGTCTACCGCTTCTTCATTGCGCTGGCTCTGAACAGCGACTTCATCGGCCTGCAGGCGCAAGACCTGAACCTGGTCACCGCCGTGCTGGTCACCATCGCCCTGGTTATCCCCATGATGAAGCGCCGCCTGTTCGGCAAAAAAGGAGCCTGAACATGTTGCGCGCACAAGACCTGAAAATCACCTTCAACGCCGGCACTCCCATCGAGACGCGGGCCCTGCGGGGCCTGTCGCTCGATATTCCCAGCGGGCAATTCGTGACGGTCATCGGCTCCAATGGAGCCGGCAAGTCCACCTTCCTGAACGCCGTGTCGGGCGACCTGCCGGTGGATACGGGCCGCATCGAGATCGACGGCACCGAGGTCACCCGCGAGCCGGTCTGGCAGCGCGCCGGCCGGGTGGCGCGCGTGTTCCAGGACCCCATGGCCGGCACCTGCGAAGACCTGACCATCGAAGAGAACATGGCGTTGGCCCAGTTGCGCGGCACGCGTCGAGGCCTTGGCCGTGCGGTCAAGGCCTCCATGCGCGAGGGTTTCCGCGAACGGCTGGCTACGCTGGGCCTGGGGCTGGAAAACCGCCTGACCGACCGTATCGGCCTGTTGTCCGGCGGGCAGCGCCAGGCGGTCAGCCTGTTGATGGCGGCATTGCAGCCTTCGCGCATCCTGCTGCTCGACGAACACACGGCGGCGCTGGATCCGCGCACCGCCGATTTCGTGCTGCAACTGACCGCGCGCATCGTTGCAGAAACCAAGCTGACCACTATGATGGTCACCCACAGCATGCGGCAGGCGCTCGACGTGGGCGAACGCACGGTCATGCTGCATCAGGGGCAGGTGGTGCTGGATGTCTCGGGCGACCAGCGCAGGGGCATGGACGTGCCCGACCTGCTGGCCATGTTCGAGCAGGTGCGGGGCGAAAAGCTGTCCGACGACGCGCTGCTGCTGGGGTAGGCCGGCCCTAAGCCACCACCCCCAGAATCACGCTCGAGGCATTGAACACCGCCAGCGCCGGAACGCCCGGCGCCAGTTCCAGCGCCTGCGCACTGTCCTGCGTGACGATGGCCGCTATCGTGCCGCCACCGTCCAGGTCCACGATCACCTCGCTATTGACCGCGCCCGTGCGCACCTGGGCGATGGTGCCGGGCAACTGGTTGCCGGCCGACAAGCGCATGCCGGCGCCGGGCAGGGCGATCAGCACCGACGGCGCCTTCACCAGCGCAATCGCCTCGGCGCCCACCTCCAGCGCCAGTTCGGCCGTACTTTCGCGTGTGATGGTGGCCACGATCTCGTGGCCGCCCGCGATGCGCAGGAGGATCTCGTCATTGATCGCGCCGGCATGGATGGCGCTGACGATGCCCAGCAGCTTGTTGCGGGCACTGGTCTTCAGCATGATGCGCCTCATCAGATTCAAATCGCTGGCGGCGTCCAGGCCCGCATGCGCCAGGTGGGCCATGACGCGCCGGTGCTCGGTTTCCAGGGCCTGGAAGGTGGCCACCAGCTTGTGCGCGCGCTCGGTCAGGCGGGCGCCGCCACCGCCTTTGCCGCCGGTGGCACGCAGCACCAGGGGCTCGCCGGCTAGGTTGTTCATGGTGTCGATGGCATCCCAGGCACCCTTATAGCTCATGCCCACAGCGCGCGCGGCCGCGCTGATCGAGCCGGTGGCGTCGATCTGGGCCAGCAAGTCGATGCGGTTCTTGCCACCCCAGGTCTGGGTGCCGGCGCGCAGCCAGATCGAGCCGTCGAGTTCAAGAAGAGAAATGGCCATGGCAGGGGAGTGCAAAGCAGTGCATAGTGTAGCGGCGCGCCCGTCCGATGCCCGATGAGAATGAGATCGTATTGCAAGTTTGCGGGCTTCGCGGCATGATTCGTGCGCGACCTTCTCGCGGAGACCCTAATGAAACGCATCGCGCTCTTGCCTGCCCTGGCCCTGGCCAGCTTGTTGTCAGCCTGCGCCTCCGGGCCCAGTATCCGTAGCGACTACGATCATGGCGCCGATTTCGCCAACTATCACAGCTTCGGGTTCATGTCCCCCCTGGGCACTGACAAAGCGGGCTACAGCTCGCTGCTGACCGAACGCCTGAAAACCGCCACGCGCAGCCAGATGGAAATGCGCGGCTATACCTACAGCGAGACGGCGCCCGATCTGCTGGTCAATTTCAACGCCAAGCTGCAGCAGAAAACCGAAGTCACGCCGGCCCCGCCCGTACCTTACTACGGCTACCGCGCCGGCTTCTATGGCGGCTGGCCCGGCTACGGCTGGGGCAATGACGTCTACCAATACAACGAAGGCACGCTGAATATCGACCTGATCGACGCCAAGCGCAAGCAACTGGTGTGGGAAGGCATCAGCACAGGCATCATCGACAACGCCGGTGCGGCCTCGTCCTCTCTCAACGTGGACAACAGCGTGGCGCAGATATTCAGCCGCTACCCGTTCCGCGCGGGTAGCGGGGCGCTGCAACTGCCCGCCCGAACCCAATGACGGCGAAGACGCCGCGGCGTGGCTCGTCGCAGGCTGCCAAGTCCCGCTACGACACGGTGGCGCTGGTGCTGCAAGGCGGGGGAGCCCTGGGGTCGTACCAGGCGGGGGTCTACCAGGGTTTGCACGAGGCCGGCATCCGTCCGAACTGGATCGCCGGCATCTCCATCGGGGCGATCAACGCGGCCATCATCGCCGGTTCGCCGCCCG
>DASPIV010000110.1:0-5258 GCA_035628955.1 Bordetella sp. | reverse complement strand
TTCGGCGATGCGCGCGGCCTGGTGGCCGCGCTGGCCCTGGGCGCCGACGGCATCAACATGGGCACGCGCTTCATGTGCACGCAGGAATCGCCGGTGCACACGGCCATCAAAGAGGCGATCACGCGCTCCTCTGAAACCGACACGCGCCTGATTCTGCGCAGCCTGCGCAACACCAGCCGCGTCTGGCGCAACGACTTGTCGGGGCAGGTGATCAGCCTGGAGAAGGCCGGTGCGGGTATCGAGCAGATCGGCCCGCTGGTGGCCGGCGCCAAGGGCCGGGGCGTCTATGAAAACGGCGACGTAGAAGGTGGCATCTGGACCGTGGGCATGATCCAGGGCCTGATCGACGATATCCCCACTTGCGGCGATCTGGTGCGCCGCATCGTCGACCAGGCTCACGCGCTGGTCTCCGGCCGCCTGGCGTCCTTAATCTGAAACCGGACCGATATGTCCCTTCGCTGGACATGCTTTTCTCTTCCAAGGCAAGCGTATGCTGATTCTCGATACCCCTTACGAACTGGAAGCCCATGTGGGCGAAATCCTGGGCCAGACCGACTGGATAGAAATCACCCAGGAAATGATCGATGACTTTGCGCGTATCTCGGGCGACCAGAATTGGATTCACGTTGATGTCGAACGCGCCCGGCGCGAACTGCCCGATGGCAAGACTATCGCGCACGGCATGCTGACCTTGTCGCTGATGTCCGGCATGGGCGGCGAGGTCGTGCGGGTGCGCGAACGTGGCCGCGGCGTCAATTACGGATCGAATAAGGTCCGCTTCACCGCGCCGGTGCCGGTGGGATCGCGCATTCGCCTGGAGCGCAGCCTGGTGGCATTCGAACGCATGGAAGGCGGAGTGCGCCTGACCTACGGCAACACCATGTATCGCCAGGGCCAGGAACGCCCGGTCATGATTGCCGAGACCCTGAACCTGATGTACGAAAGAGGCAAGTGATGCAGATGGATGAACGGCCTGGCAACGGCGCACCCTATGCGCGCTACGTACAGCATCTAAGGGCCGGGGAACTGGCCTATCAGTTCAGCCCGGCTGCCGGGCGCGCGGTGTTCTTCCCGCGCGTGCGTTGCCCCTACTCGGGCCAGGACTGTCTGGAATGGCGCATCAGCGCCGGCCAGGGCGCCGTGTACAGCACGTCTGTGGTCTATCCGCGCAAGGGTAATCCCTACAACGTGGCCTTGATCGACCTGGACGAGGGCTTCCGCCTGATGAGCCGCGTCGTGGCCGACGATCCGATGCAAGTGGCCATTGGCCAGCGGGTCCGCTTCCAGGCCGTGTCCGAAGAGGGACTGGACGACCCGATTCCTGTTTTCGTGCCCTTGGAGCCCGCACAATGACCACCGAATTCCGACCCGGCCGCGCCGTGCTGGTGGGTGCTGCCGAATCCGACCTGGGGGCCGTGGGCGAGGCTTTCTCGGCCATGGACCTGATGGCGCAAGGCGTGTACCGCGCGCTGGACGATTGCGGCATATCGATCGGCGATGTGGACGGCCTGTTCTGCGCCACGTCTCAGAACCGTCTGGCCGGTCTGGCCCTGGCCGAGTACCTGAACCTGCCCGAGGCCTACATCGACTCCACGTCGACCGGCGGATCGTCGTTCATGGGGCACCTGGCGCGGGCCGAAGCGGCGATCGCGGCCGGCCTGTGCGAGGTGGCCGTCGTGGCCTACGGCAGCACGCAACGTTCGCTGGGCCGCAAGAACACCAGCCGAGCCGAGTGGAACCCATACGAGTCGCCGTTCAGGCCGTTCCTGCCGCCAACCGCCTATGCCCTGGCTGCCGCGCGCCACATGCACGAGTTCGGCACAACTCGCGAACAGCTGGCCGAAGTGGCCGTGGCTGCCCGCCAATGGGCGTTGCTGAACCCCGCTGCCTGGGAAAAGGCGCCGCTTACCGTCGAGGAAGTACTGTCTTCGCGCATGGTCAGCTATCCATTGACGATCCGCGATTGCTGCCTGGTGTCCGACGGCGGCGGCGCGGTCGTGCTGACCACGCCGGCCCGTGCCCGAGGGTTGCAGAAGCCGCCGGTCTACCTGCTGGGCGCGGGCCACTGCACCACGCACCAGACCATCTCCAACATGCCCGACCTGGTCAATACCGGCGCACGCCTCTCGGGCTCTCTGGCCTATGCCCAGGCCGGGCTGACATCGTCCGACATCGATGTGGTGGGCCTGTACGACGCATTCACCATCAATACGATCTTGTTCCTGGAAGACCTGGGCTTTTGCACCAAGGGCGAAGGCGGCGCCTTCGTCGGCAATGGCCGTATCGCGCCGGGCGGCACCCTGCCGGTCAATACCAATGGCGGCGGCCTGTCGTACTGCCATCCCGGCATGTACGGCATTTTCTTGCTGATCGAGGCTATCCGGCAATTGCGCGGCCAATGCGGCCTGCGCCAGGTCGACGGCGCCGAGGTTGCACTGGCGCATGGCAACGGCGGGGTGCTGTCTTCGCAATACACGGTGATCCTGGGCGGACCGAACACCATTTAGGTGGTACCAGGGTTACCTCTACCCAGCGCGATCCACCGGGTTCTTGTCATCGTTACTGCCAGGTGCCAAGGTGTTCAGACAGGATCCCAGTCGAATACATCCTGCGACCGATCGAGCTTATAGAAGGACGCCCGCAGGGCCGGAACGACGCGCTCGGCGACGCTTTGCGGTGTCCAGCCTTCGGCCGTGTGCATGCCGCGCAGCGGGCGCATCTGGCTCATCAGGAAGATCTCGTTGGCGCGCACCGCGAAGATCTGGCCGGTAACCTCGGTGGCGGCGTCGCTGGCCAGAAACACTGCCAGCGGCGCGATCTTGCTGGTCTCCATTTTCTGCAGGCGCTCCACACGCTCCTGCTGCTCTGGCGTCTCGGTGGGAATGGCACCGATCATTCGACTCCAGGCGAACGGCGAGATACAGTTGGAACGCACCTTGAACCTTGCCATGTCCATGGCGATCGACTTCGACAGCGCCGCGACCCCCAGCTTGGCGGCAGAGTAGTTGGCCTGGCCGAGATTGCCGATCAGCCCGGAAGTCGAAACCATGTGGATGTAAACGCCGGACTGCTGCGCCTTGAAATGAGGGGCTGCCGCCCGCGAGACATAGAAGGCGCCGTTCAGGTGGACGTCGATGACGGCATGCCATTCGTCCAGATCCATGTTGTGGAAGAACCGGTCGCGCAGGATGCCGGCATTGTTGATCACGCAGTCGATCCGGCCAAACGTATCCACGGCCTGGTTGACCATGCGATGGGCAGCGTCCCAGTCGGCCACGCTGTCGCCGTTGGCAACCGCGATGCCTCCTGCGGTCTCGATCTCGTCCACCACACTCTGCGCGCGCGAAAGATCCTGGCCCTCGCCGCTTACTGAAGCGCCCAGGTCGTTGACCACCACACGAGCGCCTTCGCCGGCCAGGGCCAGCGCGAAGTCGCGGCCGATGCCGCCACCGGCGCCAGTAACCAGTACCACTTTGTCTTTGACGAAATCACCGGTTCCCATCATTCTCGCCCCTTACCCGGGCGCATGTGCCGGGTGGCGACTTCGTCTATACGATGCCAGACTTCTTCGGCCATGGGGCGGCGCGTTTCTTCGAGAATGTGCCCGACGAGGCCGACAGCGCGCGCCATGACTCCCAGGCCACGGCAGATTTTCCAGTCAAAATCCATCTCGCAGCACAGTGCGCCGATAGCGCCTGTGGCGTTCATGGGCAGCATCTTGCCGCTGGCGTGACTGGCCTCCGCGGCAATGCCTTCCATCAGTTGTACATAAGGGCCGTAGAAGCCGTTATCTCGTGCCAGCGCCGTCAGGCGCGGCGTGCGCGGGTCGATGGGCTTGTGGGTAGGATGGCCGATGCCGGGCACGATCCGGCCCTGCTGGCGCAGGGGGTCGAGCGCCGTGCGGGCCAGCGTGGTGAAATCCGCCTTGGCGTCCGGCTCGGGCATGGTTTCCCGCAGCATCCGCGCCGCGCCTTCCATGCTGCCGACAAAGACCGTACCCAACCCGTTCAAGCCGGCCGCCACTGCGCCTTGTAGTGATTCAGGGGCACCCAGGTAGGTCATGCGCGCCGCCAGTGCGCTGGGTGTGAGGCCGTGCTCGACCAGGGTGACCACCATGGCGTTGAACATGCGGGACTCAGCCGGCGTGGGGAAGCGGCCAGTCAGTTCCAGGAATCCCATGTCGCCCAGGTTCAGGTGGCCCAGGATCTCGTTGGTGAAATCCTTGCCGAACAGGGTGATGCTGGATGCATCGCTCCAGCCAATGTCAGTGCGTAATTCTTTTTGCTCGCGCGCCACGGTGTCCTCCTCTTTATTAATTGCCAATGCTAGTGGTGCGGGCGTAGGCGAACAATTAAAATAATGTGATCGATTATTCACCCCATAGTGGCGCGTGCTCAAGACGGCGCCGGCGTGCGAACCACGTCTTTTCTTCAAGTTTCGTTAACAATGATTCGGATGTTTTGATTTGTTGACGACGGGGTTTCTTGTCATGATCGCGGTGCCACGTGATCGCAAAAGTGTGGCCGCTTGTGATTTGTGGCAAGGAGCCAAAACATGACGGAGACCAGGCACTTTACGCGGCGCGAGGCTGCGATCTATCTTGCGGCCGGTCTGGCTGCCACTCTGCTGCCCGCAGCGACAGTTGCGCAAGACTATCCTGCCCGGCCGGTCATCATCGTCGTGCCATATGGGCCGGGCAGCTACATGGACAGCGTGATCCGTCCTTTTGCGGCGGCGCTTCAGAAAACACTGGGCCAAACTGTCGTGGTCGACAATAAGGGAGGGGCGAACGGCGTGGTCGGCAGCCAGTTCGCGGCGCGGGCGAATCCCGATGGCTATACCCTGCTGGTGGGGTCGGCCACCACCCTGGCCGCCAACACGGGGCTTTTCAAGTCCTTACCGTACGACCCTCTGAAAGATTTCGTGCCGATCACGGGTATCGCCTCGACGTCCATGATGTTTATGGTGCGGTCGGATTTTCCGGTGCGCGACCTGAAAGGGTTCCTGGCCCATGCGGACAAGTTGCCGCAGCCTCTGCCGGTCGGCTACGGCTCGTCGAGCGCCCAGGTTGCGTTGGCGCAGTTGTTCAAGGAAAGCGGCGTGAGTTTTACGGGCGTTCCCTACAAGACATCGCCGCAAGCCCTGACCGATCTGATCGGTGGCCAGATACCTGCCGCCATTGTTGATGTCAGCAATGGTGTGCCGCATATCAAGTCAGGCAAGCTGGTGGCGCTGGCCATCTCGGGTGAGAAACGCAG
>DASPIV010000109.1:0-6230 GCA_035628955.1 Bordetella sp. | reverse complement strand
AAGCGGAACGGCGTGCATAGAGGCAGGGGCGGGCTTCAGAACTGATAGGTGGCGCCTACGCCCGCGATCCAGGTGCGTCCCGGCGCGGGTTCGTAATAGCGTTCCTGTCCGGCATTGACGATGACAGACCCCGCATAGTGGCGGTCGAACACATTGTCCAGCCGGGCAAAGGCGTCGAACTGCCAGTCTTGCCATGCCCAGCGGTAGCCGGCGTGGATGGCCGCCGTGAAATAGCCCGGGGCGCGGTGCTGATTGCGATCGTCGGCATACATGGCGCCCAGGTAGCGACCTTCTATTCCGGCCCGCCACCCCTGCGGCGGTGCCCACGCCAGTGCCGCGTAGGCGGCATGCTGGGCGATGCCCGGAATGCGGTTGCCTGCTGGCACGCGATTGGCCGGGATGGGAATGCCATCGTAAAAACTGTCGCGGTAGCGGGCGTCCAGCCATGTGTAGGCCAGTGCGGCCTGCCAGTGGCGCGCCAGCGCGCCGGTCCAGCGCAGTTCCACGCCCTGGCGGCGCGTGCTGCCGGCGTTCTGGTAGGTGGTGCGGCCGTTCATATTGGTGTCGACCACGATCTCGTCGGCGGTGCGCGTGTGGAATATCGCGGCGGTCAGCATGCCCTGTCCGACGCGTGCCTTGGCACCTGCCTCGACACTGGTGTTCACCGAGGGTTGCAGCCCGAAGTTCAGTCCGGGCTGGCCGTCCGGACGATAAGAAAGCTCGTTGAAGGTGGGGGTCTCGAAGCCGCGGCCGGCAGTGGCGTACAGGTTCAAGTCGGGGTTGGCCTGGTAGCGCAGGGCCGCCATGGGCAAGGCTTTGCGGTAGCGGGCGCTGCCGCTGTCGTCGGCGTTGCCCGGGGCGATGTAGCGGTCTTGCGAGTCAAAGCGCACGGTGCTGTAGCGCAGCCCGGCTTCCAGGGTCCAGGCGGGTGCGAATTGCCACGACGCTTGCAGGTAAGGGTCCAGGTTCCAGACGCGGTTGCGCTCTTTGCGGCGCAGCTTGCCTTGCACGCCCAATTGCGGCCCCTGCGCGGTCTCGGCGAAGTTCTCGTAGCCGCGCCGGTCTTCGGTCATGGTGTCGTAGGCCAGGCCGGCCGCCACGGTGAACGGACGCGCCGCCAATTGCCATTGCGAGGTCCAGCGCAGGTCGGCGCCGCCGTAGTCGCGCCGCAGGTCGATGACGCCGCCCGCCTGGCCGGGCGCGGCCTGCACCGCCACCGGAATCGACAGGAACTGGCGGGTGTGGCGTTGCCCGTAGTACAGCGTCAGGCGCAGGTCGTTCTGGTCGTCGACGCGGCGTTCATAGATGGCGCCACCCTGTGTCTGGCGCACGGTTTTGCGCGTATCGAAGCGCAGCGCGTTGGGCGCCGCGCTGCGCGGATCGTCTTCGAATTCCTGGCGCGTCAAGCCCTGCGGATCGTCGGCCGCCACGTCTACGCTGTTGAGCACCAGCGTCAGGTCGCCGGCGTCCAGGCCGATGCCCAGCTTGGCGTTGGCCAGCGTCTTGCGCGCCGCACTATGGTCGCGGTAGCCATCGGTCAGGTAGCGGCTGGTGCTGAGCAGGTAGCTGAAGTCCCGCGGTGCGTCGCCGGCCGAGCCGCTGGCTTTCAGCCCGTAGCGGCGCTGCCCGTCGCTGCCCGCGGCAAAGCTGGACGTCAGGCGCGGAGGGCCATCGCCGTCTTCGGTCGTGACGCTTACCACGCCGCCCGATGAATTGCCGTGCAGGGCCGAGAACGGCCCCCGCAGCACTTCCACGCGGTCGATCGAGGCGATGTCGATGTTGGAGGTCTGGCCTTGTCCATCGGGCATGGTGGCGGGAATACCGTCCACATACAGGCGCACGCCACGTACGCCAAAGGTCGAGCGTGCGCCGAAGCCGCGCAGCGACAATTGCAGGTCTTGCGCATAGTTCTGGCGGTTCTGGATCAGCAGGCCGGGCACACTGCCCAGGCTTTCCGACAGGTTCACCTGCAAGTGGCTGTCGCGCATCGAACGGCCATCGACCACATCGACCGAGGCGGGCGTGTCGAAGGCCGGCTGGACGATCTGGGTGCTGGTGACCACCACGGGGGGCAGCGTGGCGGCGCTGTCGGCCGCGTCGGCCGCGTCGGCCGACGCGGTGGCCAGCGGAAACGCCGCATACCAGCCGGCGCGCCGCAATAGCCCGGCCAGGCCATGCCACGACGCACGGGTCGTCCGCATATCAGCTGCCGGGTTCGGCCCGCGGCATGGCCGCCTGCGCGAAATTGCGTTCCAGCACGCTGAGCACGTTGTTCAGCGTCTGGATATCCTGGCTGGACAGGCCTTGCAGGGATTCTTCGAAGAATGCCGCACGGCGCGGCAGGGCCTGGTTCACGACGGTCTGGCCGGCTGCCGTCAAGGTGACGTTGGTGACGCGGTTGTCGTTCGGATCGACGCTGCGCGTGATCCAGCCCTGCTGCTGCATGGCCTGCAGCAGGCGGGTCAGCGAGGCCGGGTCCAGGCGGCAGCGCTCGGCCAGTGTCTTCTGTGAACACTGGCCGCAATCGTGCAGAGTCAGCAAGATGCGCCAGCGCGGCAGCGCATGGCCCACGCGGCTGCTGAACGCAGCCTGCATGGCGCGATAGGTCTGGCCCAGGTGCTGGATAGTCTGCAGGCCTTGTTGTTCTTTGGGCAAGGCTGGGTCTCCGACAGGGACGGTTGCGTAAAGCGGCGCCAGGCGCCGCCGCTCGAGGAACATTGTGCCAGGAATGCCGCCTGCAGCCGCCCTACGCGTGGGCCAGCTGCTCGACCGTGCGCGCCAGGTCGGCCTGCCAGCGTGCTTTCCAGTCATCGGGGGCGAAACTGGCTTCGAAGCTGTTGCGGGCCAACTGCACGGCATGGCGGGCATCGAGCTGGGGCAGCGCGCGGAAGGTTTCCAGGAAGTTCTGGTTCAGGTAGCCGCCGAAATAGGCCGGGTCGTCGGAATTCACTGTGACGCAAAGGTTCGCGTCCAGCAAGACAGCCAGGTTGTGATCGGCCATCGTGTCGAACACGCGCAGCTTCACATTGGACAGCGGGCACACGGTCAGCGGAATGCGCGCGCGTGCCAGGCGTTCGACCAGTTGCGGATCTTCGATGCAGCGCACGCCGTGGTCGATGCGTTCGGCGCCCAGCAGGTCGAGCGCATCGCGGATGTACTGCGCCGGGCCTTCTTCGCCGGCATGCGCGACGATGCGCAGGCCCAGCTCGCGGCAACGCGCGAAGACGCGCGCGAACTTGGCCGGCGGATTGCCGCGCTCGCCGCTGTCGAGCCCGACGCCGATGAAATGCTGGCGATACGGCAAAGCCTGTTCCAGGGTCTGGAATGCTTCGGCTTCGCTCAGGTGCCGCAGGAAACACAGGATCAGCGCGCTGCTGATGCCCAGTTCGGCGTGGGCGGCATCACAGGCCCGTGCCAGTCCGGCCACCACGGTTTGCATGGGCACGCCGCGCGCGGTATGGGTTTGCGGGTCGAAGAACAATTCGGCATGGACGATGTGGTCGGCGGCCGCGCGCCGGAAATATGCCATGGCCAGATCGAAGAAGTCTTGCTCGTGCAGCAATACGCTGGCACCGGCGTAATAGATATCCAGGAAGCTCTGCAGGTCCGTGAAGGCATAGGCTTCGCGCAAGGCCTGCACGCTGGCATAGGGCAGGGCAACGCCGTTGCGCTGCGCCAGCGCGAAGATCAGTTCGGGTTCCAGGGTGCCTTCGATGTGCACATGCAGCTCGGCCTTGGGCATGGCCTGCAGCAGGGCGGGCAGATTCTGGCGGGGAAAATCGGCTAGGGTGTCCATGGCGGGGGCGGTAAATATCACTATTGAGGGGTTTCGGCCCCTGGTTTGTTACCATATTGCCACGCTGCCGGCTCGCAAGCGGCGAAATCGTCCCATACCTTACCGGATGGCGCGCGGTTAATTCCAATTTTCCAGTCGAGGTACCCGCGGGGCGGCAATGAAAACGTGGTTCAAGCGCATATTGATAGGCCTGGTGGTATTGGTTGTCGTGGCCGTCGTCGGCCTGGCCATCTTTTTGCTCACGTTCGATCCAAACGCCTATAAGTACAAACTCGAAGAATTGGTCCAGGAACGCTATCACCGCACCCTGGTCATCGACGGCGAGATCGAGTTGTCGCTGTTTCCCCGCATCGGCCTGTCGGTGCAGGGCGTATCGCTGTCGGAAGTCAACAGCACCGACACCTTCGCATCCATTGAAAGCATGCGCCTGGCGGTCGCGGTGTGGCCTTTGCTGTCGAGCAATCTGGTGGTCGACCACGTGGCCATCAATGGCTTCAAGGCGCGCGTGGTGCGTGACAAAAGCGGGCACCTGAATTTTGAAGACCTGGTCGGCGGCGGCGTGGCCAATGCGGCCGAACCGGCCGGGCCGGCCAGTGCCGCCGTAGGCGCCATGGCCGGAGCCGCCCAGGCCATCGCCACCGGCGGCGCGTCGGCGCCCGCCACCATGCAGATCGACATCGCCGGCCTGGATCTGCAGTCTGGCGAACTGCAATTGCAGGACGAAATCTCGGGCATGGCGGTGGCGGTCACCAACCTGAATGCCAATACCGGCCGCGTCACGTACAACCAGCCATTCGATGTCAGCCTGTCGGCCAGAATCGAAGGCGGCAACCCGCGGGTCGATGCCAACCTTACCGGCCAGGGCCTGCTGACCCTCGACCCGCTGGGCAAGCGCTTCGCGGCGCAGAAGCTCGACGTGCGCATGGATGGCAATGTGCTGGGCGCCGAAGCCAAGAGCCTGGCCGCGCGCGGCAACCTGGCGTTCAATGGCCGTACGTCGTCGCTCGACGTGGGCGGCCTGGAGATCGTGTTCCAGGGCGACGTGCCCGATCCGGCCACACCCATGAAGAATGTCGAGGCCAGCGTGGCGATCCCCAAGCTGGTGCTGGACCCGCACAAGCTGCAATTGCAGATCGAGAAACTGGCGGTGCGTGCCAAGGGCGCCTTGCCCGGCGGGCCGTTCGAAGTGGCGGCCGATGCCCCGGCACTGAACATTTCGCCGTCGTCGGCCACCGGGCAGGCACTGACGGGCCGGGTGCGCCTGCAGGGCCTGGATGCCAGCTTCGGCCTGAACGGCATCAGCGGCAACGCCAGCGAGCTCGACATCAAGGAAATCAAGCTCGACAGCACCCTGACGCAGGGCGAGCGCGTGGTCAAGGCAATGTTCACTTCGCCGGCCACCTTCAATCTGTGGCAGCGCGCCATCGGCCTGTCGGCCCTGAAGGGCGATGTCAGTATCACCGACCCTGGCCTGCCCAAGGGCAGCCTGCAGATTCCGGTCATAGGCAGCATGAACGCCAATCTGCAGAAAGACCAGGCCGGCGCCAAGATCAACGCGGTGCTCGAAGGCGGCAAGTTCGACCTGACTGCCGACGTCAAGCAATTGTCCGACGTGCCCGACATTAGTTTCGCTCTGGCCGTCGATACGCTCGACCTGGACAAGCTCGCGCCGCCCGTGCCTGTGGCCGCGCCCAAGCCGTCCGCCGATGGCAAGGCCGATGCCGCCAAGCAGCCGGCCCAGGCCGCGGCGCCCTCGGTGGCTGACAGCTCGATCGACCTGTCATCCCTGGTGGGCCCCACCGCCAATGGCACCATCAAGATCGGCCAGCTGGTGGTGCGCGGCTTGAAGGCCAGCGAGCTCAGCGCCAAGATCAAGCTCGAAAAAGGCAAGCTCGATATCTCTACGCTGGCCGCGTCGCTGTACGACGGCAAGCTGGGCGGCACCATGTCGGTCAATGCCGCTGAAGGCAACCAAGTCGCGGCCAAGATGACACTGGCCGGCATTGCCATCGGCCCGCTGTTGTCCGACCTGGTCAAGAAAAGCGCCCTGACCGGTACCGGCAGCCTGGCGCTGGACCTGAAGACGGCGGGTTCCAATTCGTACGCGCTGACCACGGGCCTGAATGGCAGCATGCAGCTGCGCCTGCGCGATGGCGCCGTGCGGGGCATCAATATTGCGCAAACCCTGCGCGAACTCAAGGCCGCCTTCACCGGGCAAGCGCAAGACCCCACCCTGGCCGCCGACCAAACCCGCCAAACCGATTTCACCGCGCTCGAGGCCGACCTGGCTTTCGTCAAAGGCGTGGCCCATGCCAAGCGGCTGGACATGGCGTCGCCGCTGCTGCGCGTGTCGCAGGGCGACCCGGCCGCCATCGATTTCGTCCAGAAGACGCTGAATTTCGTGGCCAAGGTGCGCGTGGTCAACACCAGCACC
>DASPIV010000108.1:0-3481 GCA_035628955.1 Bordetella sp. | reverse complement strand
GAGTCTGATCGTTCAGTAGATTAAGGCGCCCGATTTGGTCGTCCGGGCCGAAGTCGCCCCAGTTCGATCCTTCCGGGCGCTGTTTCCAGCGGGGGGAATCCATGTCGATGACTTCCTTGGCAGTGAAGAAACAGGAAGCATGCGCGGCCGCCGCCAGCCGTCTCCTCCGACCCGGTCCCGCATGTCTTCTGGCAACATACCATAAGGTATGTTTTTAGGTCAATGAAGATCATAATTATCAATAAAATAACTCTATGAATACATTTTTATAGGCTTTTTATTCTCTGTATAGCAAAAGCACATAGAAGATACTGAATGGTATTTTTATTGTGGACGAAGCTCTGCTTGCGGCTGCGTTGTGCTTGCAACATTCCGCACTTATCGCCGCGCGCACGGGGCGGACCTGCTTGCCGCCAGCCAAGTCAGCCGCGCGCCTGCTCCCGCTAGGGTTTTCCCCGGTTTGCCAAAATTCCGGCCAAATCGTTACGTCTGTCGATATACTATTTCTTACAGCGATATATAAATCGGTCCCTAATTTTTGGCCAGGGCCTTCCGCGGTGTGCTGCCGCTACGTTTTGGATGAGTACGGCTTATGAACCTTAGTCCCCGTCGTCGCGCAACACTGCTGGCCCTGGTCTCGGCCGGAGTCTTGCAGCTTGTTGTCCAGCCACTGGCAGCCGCCACCACGAACTATCCCAGCAAGCCGGTTCGCTTGATCGTCCCATTTCCGCCCGGTTCCGCTACTGACCTGCTCGCGCGTTTCATGGGCGCCAAGCTTGCCCAGGAGTTGGGCCAGCCCTTTGTTATCGAAAATCGTCCCGGCGCGGGCGGAAACATCGGTTCCCGTGCGGTAGCGGAAGCCAAGCCAGACGGCTACACGCTTGGCATGGGCGTGTTCGGCGTTCATGCCATCAATCCGCATCTGTTCGAAGACATGCCGTTCGACTCCATATCAGCGTTCCAACCCATAGGTACGCTGGCGACCGCTATCCAAGTCCTGGTGGTAAGCCCCAGTGTCAAGGCCGACACGGTAAAAGAACTCATCGACTATGCGCGCGCCCGTCCTGGCGAGTTGAACTTCGCCTCTCCAGGAAACGGAAGCACCGGACAATTGGCCGCTTCTTTGCTGGAAAACTCGGCTGACATCAAGTTCACCAATGTTCCATTCCAGGGCGCGTCCGCTGCACGTCTGTCCTTGCTGGGTGGCGACACGCAACTGTCGTTCGAGCTGGTCACCACAGCCGTGCCCCACATACGGACAGGCAAACTGAAAGCGCTTGCGGTTACAGGCACGACGCGATCTGCGGTGCTGCCCGAAGTTCCGACCATGATCGAGGCGGGCCTGCCTGGGTTCGAAGTAACGACATGGATGTCGATCGTCGGCCCGGCCGGCGTCCCGGAGTCTGTCGTGTACCGGTTGAACACCAGCATCAACGCCATTCTGGAGCGTCCGGAAACAATCAAGGCTCTGGACGAAATCGGTACCACCGCCGCGCCCGAAACACCGGAAGCGTTACGCGAGCGCATGCTTCGCGACCGCGCGAAATGGGGAAAACTCATACGCCAAGCGGGCACGAAACTGGATTAAGCCATGCAAGAACATCTGCAGGCCCTCAGTACCTTTGTCTGCCAGCATCCCTCGGCAAGCCTGGATTCCGCCGCGCTCCACCGGGCAAAGTGGGTGATTCTCGACAGCCTGACCGCGATTGCAGCAGGGATGCAGGTCGATGAGATGCGCAGTTTCAGCAACGCCACCCTGGCCGACGCGTTGCCCGGCCCGTGCTGGGTCGTCGGAACCGGTAAACGCACGAACGCCAGCGATGCTGCCTTGCTGAACGGCATGGCCGGAACATGGCTCGAGCTCAACGAGGGCAACCTGATCGCAAAGGGCCATCCCGGTATTCAGGTGGTTCCCATCGCCATCGCGATGGCGCAACAATTGCGCTCCACCGGACGGGATCTCCTGCGGGCAGTCGTGATGGGCTACGAAGTCGCTTCCCGCGTCGGGCGCGGCGCACGCTTGCGTCTGGCCGTGCATCCTCATGGTACGTATGGTGCCATCGGGGCTGCTGTCGCGGTCGGCGTCCTGAAAGGCTACAACGCTTCGGCCATCCAACAACTCATTTCAGTGGCCGCTACGCTGGGCTTGGCAACCAGCCGTAGAACGCTGCTCGAAGGCGCGACCGTGCGCAATGTCTATACCGGCCATTCCGGTGTGATGGGTCTGTGGGCCTCCCGGTTGATTGAAGCGGGGTTTACGGGCGAGCCCACGGGTGTCCAGTCGGCATTTGGCCAAGTGCTGGGAGATGCATTCGATGAAACTTCGCTTAGCCAGGGTCTGGGACAGGAATGGCTGATCAACCGTGGCTATTTCAAGCTGCACTGTACCGGTCGCTACGTCCACGCCGCGATCGACGCCCTGGAAGACGCTTGTGCCGGCCTGCCCAGCGCCCGGATTACCGCAGAGGATATTGAATGGATCGACGTGCGCACATTTGCGCTTGCCGCCATGTTGAATGGGCAGAATATCGACAGCAGCTTCGGGGCGCGGTTCTCGATTCCCTTCGCCCTGGCAACGCTGATCGTTCATGGCGAATCGTCTCTGGAAGCGTTCAGTGACCCGGCTGTACGCAATACCGAGGTGCAAAGCCTCTGTCAGCGTATCCACGTACAGGAGATCCCTGGGTTTACGCAACGTTATCCTGCCGAGCAGGTTTGCGAGGTGGATATTCTGACCAGGCGAGGCGAAACACTGCGCGGACGATGCGAGCTCATGAAGGGAGAGGCCGGCAACCCGTATAAAAACGGCGAAGTAGAAGCCAAATACTTGAAGCTGGCTACTGAAGCGTGGGGCACCGATACCGCGACCCGCCTGCGCGTAGGCATCCTGGCGCTTGAGCAGGTCGAGGATTTCGAGCAACTCACCAGATCCCTTCCGTTGTGAGCAAGGCTGCCCCAGGTTGGAGTAGCCTATCTGACGCGCATGCCGCCAACAGCCGGCACAGCATCTTGGGCTGCCGCCCGCAGTGTTCGTATCCGGATTTTTGATGCGCAGGTCGGTGTGGGGCGGGGGTTTCTTTGAAAAGTGCTGGAACACAGAGTTAGTCGATATTCTGCGCCTGCTCGCGCATCTGCTCGATCAGCAGCTTCAGGTCCATGGCGGCGCGGGTGACCTCCATGCTGCCGGCCTTGGAGCCCAATGTATTGGCTTCGCGGTTCATTTCCTGGAACAGGAAATCGAGCCGCTTGCCGGCGCTGCCGCCGCCGCGCTTGGCGTCCTTGGCCTTGCCGCCGGCCTCGCCGCCGCCCAGCAGGTGGCGCAGTTCTTCCAGGTGCGAGCGCAGGCGCGCCAGTTCTTCGGCCACGTCGATGCGCAGCGCGAACAGGTTGGCCTCCTGGGACAGCCGCTCGGACAGCTCGGGCCCGGAGATGTGGGCGAATCCGCCCGGAAAGGCGGCCTCGACCGATTCGCGCAATTTGG
>DASPIV010000107.1:0-7931 GCA_035628955.1 Bordetella sp. | reverse complement strand
ATTTTCCAGCAGAAGCAATTTTTCTGTCGCGTTCAGTGAACTTCATGGCATGGATCCACGCCGCTTTCGCCGCACGTTCTCGGTGATGGGCAAACAGGCTGATCGCTAGAGCAACAGCCCTTCAGCTTCAATTCTGCGAGGCAGGTTGCCTGCGTGCCGACACTTCCAGGAGTAGAAACATGAAACTCGATCATCCCATCTTCCTGCGCTGGCCGGCGCGGCATCCCGACCGGCTCCAGCTCTTTTCCTTGCCGACGCCCAATGGGGTGAAGGTAGGCATCATGCTCGAGGAGACCGGACTCGCGTACGAGCCGCACCGCATCGACATCACGGCCAGCGAGAGCCACGATCCAGCCTTCCGCGCGCTGAATCCCAATGGCAAGATTCCGGCGATCTACGACCCCGACGGCCCTGGCGGCAGGCCATTGGCTCTATTCGAGTCGGGGGCGATCCTGATCTATCTTGCCGACAAGACCGGGCGATTTCTCTCGGCCGACCCTAACTTGCGCTACGAAACTATTCAATGGTTGATGTGGCAGATGGGCGGAGTGGGGCCGATGTTCGGCCAGGTAGGTTTCTTCAACAAATTCGCCGGCAAGGCCTACGAAGACAAGCGGCCGCTGGAGCGCTATGTCGCCGAATCTGCGCGGCTGCTCAGTGTGCTCGACGAACGGCTCGAAGGCCGCGACTGGATGATGGGCGCGGACTACAGCATTGCAGACATTTCGCTGCTTGGCTGGGTTCGTAACCTTATCGGTTTCTACGAAGCGCGCGAGCTAGTCGGCTTTGATCGATTCCTTCAAGTACAAAAGTGGCTTGATCGCGGGCTCGCGCGCCCGGCGGTGCAGCGCGGGTTGGCAGTGACAGCCGCGGGCTAAGGGACTATCCATGACGATAGTCGTGGCCGGCGTGAGGTCGTGCAAGACCCCGAGGCACGATACTCCTGCGGACAGTATGTCTCGCATCGACTGGCTCTGCCAGTTCCTGAGCATGGTCGGCATCACCGGAGAGCTAAGGGCTCGCTGTACTTATGGCGCACCATGGCGCCTGGCCTGCCCTCAGCCCTCAGTTGGCGAGATTCCCTACTACATCATGCTTGAGGGCCGCGCCATTCTTGCTGATCCGGCGATGGGAACGGCAAGGGAGCTGGTAGCGGGCGATGTCTTATTGTCGCTGCACGGCCCAGCACGCGTGCTGCATGATGGTGGCGGAAATAAGCCCGGGCGTACCCGCGGCCGCCAAGCTCCCGCAGGGTGGATGCTCGGCGAGAACAACGGCCAGGGTGAGCGTATGGACCTGTTGCACGGGCGGTTGTTTGTCGAGAGCCCCCACGATCGGCTGATTCACAATTATCTACCGCCGGATTTAGTGGTCCGGGGTGCGGATGGCCCAGGCGCCCTGTCTGCCTCGGCTCACCTGGCCAAGCTTGTGGAGTTGATGCGGGTGGAATCCATCGGGGGCAGTTCGGGCGGACATGCCATCTTCAACGCGCTAAGTTCGGTATTGTTCACATTGGCTTTACGTGCGGCGATCGAATCCCATCAAACCCCAACAGGGTTGTTGGCACTTGCCGGTAGTCCTCGAACGGCGCCGTCACTATCAGCCATGTTTACCGATCCGGCGCGAACCTGGAACCTGCCTGAGCTAGCCGGCCTGTGCGGCATGTCACGCGCGACCTTTATACGGCACTCTCAGGATAAGCTGGGGCGCTCGGCTTTCGAACTGTTGACCGATATTCGGATGGGGATGGCGGCTAACGAGTTGAAAAAAATGGGGACGGCTACCGAGGCCGTGGCCGATTCGGTCGGGTATCGATCTGTTGCGGCATTCCGGCGTGTGTTCGCCGACAGGATTGGGATGACACCCGCACAGTGGCGCCGAATGGCGCGCGAGAGCTGCTGATTTCGGCAGATATCGCGATTCTCGTCGTGTATGCAACCGTCAGAATTAGACGATATCGAACAATATCAGGACTCGGGAGCTGGCACTTCGCCCTACACTGGCCTGAAACGCACTAGCGCGCATCATTGGAGTCCAAGGTTGTGAAGGTCAATACCAAAAAAGCAGGTATGGGAAATTGTTGTTGTGTCCCTGCTGATGATGGCGAGCACCTCAGCAGCGATGGCCGAGCAAGCGGCTTCGAAGGCCAATGGCGGGCTGGGGCTGAGTGTCGGGATGGGAGAAAAGTACAACAGGGTCAATCTTTAATCACACGCAGTTTGCCGACCAGATCGGATTGGGATTCCAGTTAACGAGCAATAGCCGGTTTGGCTTGCGGTATTCCCACTTCTCGAACGCAGGCATCAAGACGCCCAATCCGGGGCTCGATGTGACGCAGATCACCTATACCTACCAATTCTGAGCCTGTTTAAGGTTGAATGGACCGGTCAGGTTGATCGTTAGCACGGTGACCAGTCCACCCGATGATTGCTGGAAGAAAACTATGCCTGTTTGTGCCGCCTGTGATCAGTTGCGACGTCAGCCATCTGATGCCGCTCCTCATTCCGCGCTCATGCCGCTAATCGGCCAATCCCGCCCGCCATTCGTTGTCAACAACGGCACAGAGAGGCTGCACGCACGTTACCTGTGCCGCATGTGCCGTACCGTCATGGTTCGAAGGGCCTTGGATGACAATGCCGACCCCATCTGGGATCTCTACGCCGGTTGATAGACACTGATGTGTGGCCAGGCTACCTGTGCAGCGGTGTCCGGCACAAGAGCGGCTTCGCGCCTTGAGGTAGTGCCATGGCTCTCTGACCGTCCGTACCGATTTGCTGGCTACACGGTGCGTTGCGGATTCAAAAGATGGACGATCTCGTCGTCTTGATCCCTTTTGCAATCTTATTGAGCCCATGCAGTCTCGAAGTCGGGGTCAGGTAGGCCTAGAGTGTGGCTACCTGCTACCTAATTAAAGAGCCACGCCCTGATCCGTTTCGTCATTCTCGCTTTCAGGCGGTGTATGGCTGTGCGTGGGCTTAGTGTGATCTCAAATCGACTCTGAGGGGTCCTGATGTCCACATTACCTGCATCCGCGCACGTTCTAGATCATTTGTTGGCTACCCTGGACATCGGAGTGGCCCGCTTCACGGTCTGCGACATACGTAATGAGTGGGGAGTGCATCTGGATGCTAGCAAGATGCCAACGCTGCATTACTGCCTGGAAGGCGTTGGCACTCTTACTGCTCTCGGATCACCGGCTATCCGGCTTGAGCCGCACACTTTCGTGGTTTTGCCGCCAGGATCTGCGTATCGTATGGAAAGCGGGTCGCCAAAATCGTCGCGAGTCGAGCGCAGAGCGAGCTTGTGCGGAACCGTATCGTACGAATCCACTCCGACACTAATCGCTGGCGACGGGCGCGGGGGGCTCGTTACGGCATGCGGTGAAATTCGCGTCGGATTGGCCGGCGGGCCTGACCTCTTTGCTTCATTGGGCGAGCCGCTGGTGGTGCGCTTTGGCAGCGCTGATGGGTTGCGAGACCAGTTTGTAATGTTGCTGGCCGAATCGGTGCGTCCCGGCGTGGGATCGCGTGTTCTGACCGAGGCATTGCTAAAGCAGTGTCTTGTATTGGCGTTGCGGCGCTGGATCGAGCGTGATCCAGCGCCATTGCCCTGGTTAGCCGGTGTGGCTGACACGCAGTTGAGCGGCGCCTTGCACGCAATCTTTGAACAGCCCGCAGTCGCATATACGGTAGAGAGCCTCGCCTTGATGGCAAGCATGAGCCGTTCGGCATTTGCATCCGCGTTCCGGCGCGCCTTTGGCTTATCGCCGATGAGTCTGGTCAAACTGGTGCGATTACGGCGTGCCAGCGAATTATTGATCACTACGACACTTCCCGTGGCCAAAATCGCCAAGCAAGTTGGGTTCTCGAGCAGAAGCAATTTTTCTGTCTCGTTCGCTGAACTCCACGGCATGGATCCGACCCGCTTTCGCCGCGCGTTCTCGGGGCCTGGAAGATGCTAACCCGGATCAAGCTATGTAGCCGGAAGGCTATGGATGCCGCGTGTCTTCGTTATCATCCAATACACTGCGGTGGGTTCAAGCGGATCGGCACATCACCGAAACCTTGAGGAACCAGGAGAGTATCCACATGGAAGCTGGAAATATTATCGAGACCCTGGGCATGCAGCGTCATCCGGAAGGCGGCTGGTTTGTCGAGACTTTTCGTGATGTCCGGGATGAGGAACGCGCCCATTCAACGGCTATCTACTACTTGCTTGAAGCTGGGGACGTTTCTAAATGGCACCGTGTTCGCGATGCGGCGGAAGTCTGGCATTTCTATGCCGGTGATCCGCTGCTTCTCAGGGTTTCCGATGGCAATAAGACCACGGATATTAGGCTTGGTACCGACTTTGCCAACGGCGAGCGGCCGCAAGCTGTGGTGCCGGCCAATTTCTGGCAGGCTGCACGGGCGCTTGGGCGCTTCACCCTGGTGGGCTGCACCGTCGCGCCAGGATTCGAGTATGCCAGCTTCGAGTTGGCTGCCCCTAGTTGGAGCCCCGCTGAGTAGCCAACTGAGCTAGGCAGGCAAGGGAATGCTTGGTAATAGATCCGGGCGCGCAATCCGGTTCGCCATGAACTTCAATAGCACACCACATGTGTAGCGCCCAGCGCTATGCTCCAGGAAGTTTGCGAAATGGTCCTTCGCGCTTTGGTCGGCATGGTCTGAAACCACGCGCATGACCGCGTACGGAACGCCGAACTCATAGCACACCTGGGCCATGGCAGCGCCCTCCATTTCCACACAAAGCACTTCTGGCAGGCGCTGCTGTATGTCGCTGCTTCCAGCGGGATCGCTCACGAAAATATCGCCTGTCGCAATGGCACCCCGGTGTGCCCGAGGATTTCGCACGCCAGCCACCTGGGCTGGTAAGAATTCCCCTTTCTCGATGGACAGTTCTTTCAGATACGCTTCCGAATAGTTCAGGAGCGCCAGGCTCAGCGCCGCATCGGGCGCGAACTGTGAGAGGCCGAGCATCGGTACCTCGTAGCGATTGAACAAGGGGCGGGCATCCAGATCATGCTGCATCAAACTGCTTGCCACAACGATATCGCCAATCTGGACAGAGCGATGAATACCCCCTGCCAGCCCAACGAAAACCACTTCTGCCGCGCCGAATTTTTCTATCAGGATAGCGGTCGTAGTTGCCGCCGCAACCTTACCGATACGGCTCAAAACAACCACACAGGGCTGGCCTGCAATTTGCCCCAAATAGAAGTCGCGCATGGCAACTCTCTGTATGGTTATCGACGGACCCATAGCCAGAACGAGGCCTTCCAGCTCTTTAGGCATGGCGGCCATGATTGCCAATCTTCCCGTTGGCGCCTCTAGATTCAAGCTGCTTTCTATGATTGTCATATATCCCAATATCGTTGGTGTCTATGAATCCTCGACCTGGTCACCCACACCCCTGCCTTCGCTGCTATATCAACCCTGCCTACCGAACCCACCGCGCGCCCACTCCGATGCACGCTGCACGCTTAGCTTGTATGTCGGTGCAACATGGACTTTGGCCAGTTGTTCGCCGGATTCATCGTAGGCGCTCAGCACGGCATAGGGTTCGTCTTCGTCGGGAACGATGTCCAGCTTGATGGTAAGGCGGCCGGCCTCGGCATCGATTTTCACGCTCTTGTGCAGCGTTGCGTGCAATTGCTGTTCGTGGCGGCGCAGGACTTCGTTGGCGGTCTTGACCAGGGTGAAGAAGGCGGGAGGGTCGAGCGGCTTGGGGTTCTTCTTGTCGCGGCCCATGGTCCAGGGGCCTATCAGGGCCGGCTCGGCTTGCCCGTCCAAGGTCATCTCGACGGCCCAGCCGTCGTCGTCCTCGTTCTTGATGACCCGGGCAGTCCAGCCGTCATCACGCCAAAGCCTGGGCTCTTGTATCTTGCGGTCTTCGGGTATGTCGTTATCCGATGTGAGGATGTCATTCACTGCTGTACTACTCCTGGATTCGTTGTTGCAGCCACCTGCACTGTAGCTTAACGCTCGCGACTGCGTTTTACGAATCCGCGGATGCTCGAGCCAGCACGGGTACTTACGGCCCTTTCGCGTCGCTCAATTTGATCAGTTCGCCGTAACGGTCCAGCTCTGACTTCCAGAACGCCTGGAATTTCGTGGGTGGCTGGGTCTCGACTTGCACGCCCAGGCTCGACAGGCGCTTGTCGGCGTCCGTCTTCGCCAAACCGCTTTCCAGCGCGGTATATATCTTGTCGACAACCGCCGCAGGTGTCCCCTTGGGCGCCGCCAGGCCGAACCAGGTAGCCAGCTGCACGCCGGGCAAGCCCAGTTCGCCGAATGTGGGAACCTCTGGCAGTACCGCGCTGCGCTTGGTGCCGGTGGTGGCCAGTGCGCGCGCCTTGCCGCCTTGCACTAGCGCCACCGGATTATTGTCGAACATGAAATCGATCTGTCCGCCCAGCAGATCGACCGTGGCCGGCGCATTTCCCTTGTAGGGCACGTGCATGGCCTGGATGCCGGCGGTGGATGCGAACAGGGCCGCCGACAAGTGGCCGGAATTGCCCATGCCCCCCGATCCATAACTCATGCTGCCGGGCTTGGCCTTGGCCGCTTTGACCAGGTCGTCGACGGACTGATAGGGCGATTTGGCTGAGACGATCAGTACGCTGGGCACGACCGCCGCCAAAGTGATCGGCACGAAATCGTCGACAGGGTGGTACGGCAGTTTGGCCAGCAAGCTGGGAGCGGCGGAGTTGGTTGAACTGCTGGCCAGGAAGAGTGTGTAGCCGTCGGGCTGCGCGCGCACCATGCTGGCTGCGCCTATCGTGCCGGATGCGCCCGCCTGGTTTTCCACATACACCGTCTGGCCCAAACCCGCCGACAGCGCTTCGGCGACTTGCCGGCCGACCGCATCGCCCGAGCCGCCGGGCGGCCAGGGAACGATCAATTTGACCGGCTGATCAGGATAGGCCGCCAGGGCGGACCCCGCTGCGGTCAATGCGGCCGCGGCGGTGAACCTACACAACAGCCGGCGCAGGGTCGGTTTCATGGGCTTGTCTCCTGATTAGGCATCGTGGCGATGCTCTTTGGTATAGGCCGTGCCGGGCCGTGGGGATCAGAACGGCTGCAATCCCAAGGCGACGCGGAAGCGGTTCTTGATGAAAGGCCCGTCGCGGGGCGGCAGCGCGCGGGGAGGTTCATCCGCTTCGATGAAAATCTGCGCGTAGGCGACTCCCGCGCGTGCCTGGATGCGGTGGACGACGTCATCGCAACCAGCCAGCGTGTCGACGGTGAAAGCGTCGGCAATTCCGAACCCCTTCGCGACCGCCACCAGATCGGTGCCCAGGCTGGAATGGCTGCGCTGCATACCGGTTTCACCGAAATGGCCGTTGTCGAGTATGACGACGGTAAGGTTCTTCGGCTGCTTGGCGCCGATCGTTGCCAGGCTGCCGATACCCATCAGATGTTCGCCGTCGCCCGTGATGACCACCACGGGCCTGTCGGGCTGGGCCAGTGCCAGGCCCAGCCCCATGGGCGCGGCGCCGCCCATGGCGCCCCACAGATAATAGTTATGGTCGCGATCCTGGGCGGCGAACACATCGTATGTTGCCGAGCCCAGGCCGGTTATTACCAGCGCGTCGGGCACGCCGGCCAACAGCCGGGCTACGAATTCTCGGCGGTTGGCTCGCCGTGGTGTGGCCTGGGTCATCAATTGCGCTCCCATTTCTTGCGTCCGATCAGGTTCTGGCCCAGCAGCACGGCGACTTTCTCGCCGGCCTCGAAGGCCGCGTCGAATCCAGCGCTGATGATTTCTTCGGCTTCGTCCGGATGCGATACGCGCAGCACGTGGATGCCCATCAATTCCAGGGCGGCCTGCGTGGCCTTGCCCATGGGGCCTTGCCAGGGATTGAACTCGGCATATTCGCCGCGCATGGTCACCAAGGTGAAGAACGGAAAATCCGCTGCCTGCAGCAGCGA